>NZ_JAYGHM010000003.1:58960-98831 GCF_034931125.1 Rivularia sp. UHCC 0363
CCTATTCCCTATTCCCTATTCCCTATTCCCTATTCCCTACTCCCTATTCCCTATTCCCTATTCCCTACTCCCTATTCCCTATTCCCTACTCCCTATTCCCTATTCCCTATTCCCTATTCCCTATTCCCTACTCCCTATTCCCTATTCCCCAATGAACAGAAAGCCAAAATCAAGAAAATTTAATAGTAATTTAAAAATTTAACTGGTAAGCACAAAAGGTGGCAAGCACCCTGGTAATGTAAAAAAAATTAATGTTTGAACGTTTGGTAGATGAATGATAATAAATTAGCTAACGATCAATATTCACCTACAGCCATTTTGTGTAGCTGCGGTTTGAACTTGGTTCCCTTAAGGATTGTTCCTTCCAGGTTAACATCGTAGCAATCGGTACAATTGAGATTTGCAGCAGTTAAATTAGCACCACTAAAGTTGGTTTCGTAAAGAATTGCCTTTTCAAAATCGGTTCCCATGAGATTTGCTCCACTTAGGTTGGCTTCTCTCAAGGAAGCTTTAGAAAAATTCGCAAAATAAACTTCTGCTTGTTGAAGTTTGGCTGAATTAAGATTTGCTTGTCGTAAGTCAGCTCCACTTAAGTTTGCTTGCTGCAAATTGGCTCCAATTAACCCAGTTTCGTACATTTTGGCTTTATCAAGTTTTGCCGACTGTAGGTTAGCTAAAAATAACTTTGCTCCCGCTAAGTTAGCAGCTTTGAGGTTAGCTCCCATCAAATTAGCTTTATAAAGGTTAGCTCCCACTAAGTTAGCTGCACGTAAAGAAGCTCCAGCTAAGTTAGCATCTCGAAGATTAGCACCATACAGCAAACCTTTATTTATAATTGAACCAGCTAAATTAGCACCTTTTAAGCTTGCTTGTTGCAAGTTGACTTGATAAAGGTTCGATTGCGAGATTGTAGCACCATCGAGGTTAGCACGATACAGGTCGGTTTCCTGCAAACAAGCTCCACACAAGTCCGAGTTACGTAAATCGGCTCGTTGTAGATTCGCATTACTCAAGTCCGCTCCCCGGATTTGAGCATTTCTTAAATTAAGTGTTTTATTTTCTGGGTCAAAACTAGCATTTCTTCTACCGATCGCGGTGAGTGCTGCTTGAATATCTGTAGGAATTGTTGTAACTTCGGTGCTTGCCTTAAGTTTTGTAAAATTGGTTAATTTCGGAGTTATACCATTTTCTCTGACAAAAGCTGTCAGAATTTCCATAATTGTCCAATGCTCTTGAGAAGAGTCTTGAGCAACTCTTTCTAAAACATAAATAGCTCCGACACGAGTAGCAACGCAAGAATTTCCAAGTTGAGCGATCGCGCTCATCAAGCGCTCTGCTAGTAGCTTCTGTTGATTGAGTTCTATATTTTTTTGATTTATTTGGTTGTCTTTATGAGCTGCTAGCAAACTTTTTTCCATTATTACGGTGCGCTTAGCTCCATAATAAGCATTGATAATTATTGCCAATCCGAGAAAAAATCCGGTAGAAGTCATTAAAGCCTGACTTTTGTATTCGATTCTTTCTTCATTTGACAATCCTTCTATTTTTGAAATCGCTGTGAAAATGAGAATTGGTGAAACAGAAAAAAAGATTGTTATTCCTATTAACCAATTCGTTAGAGAGTCTGTCTTTTTAGCAGACATAAAAGCAGTATTCCTCACAACACAGAATTCTTACCGAAAGGAGTGGGATTAAAGAGTATATCATTTGTCCTAAAAATGCAATATCTATCGAAAGTGGCAATCATTGTAGCTGCTGGACAGCTCGTAGATTGTCTTCAATATAATGCCCTGATGATATTCTCTGGCACGGTAATATTACGTAGATAACCTCTGTGCGATGATTGTGGAAACATCGCTGTCTTTATCGCTTTACAAATATTGATTAGCTTTGTTACCGCAAAACTTAGCTTCTCTTAAGTTAGCTCCATCAAAGTTTGCACCGTCGAGGTTCGCTCCCTGCAAATTAGCTAAAAACAAATTAGCATTACGCAAATCAGCATGAGTAAGATTTGTACCACAAAGATTTGCTGCACTTAATATAGCACCACATAAGTTAGCGCGAGTAAAATTTGCGTGACAAAGATTTGCTGCACAAAGTAATGCACCATTTAAATTAACATCTTCTAGATTCGCGTTTACTAGGTTCGTTCGGTAAAGAATTGATTGCTGTAAATTAATTTTTTTTAAGTTAGCTCCCCGAAGATTTGCACCTCTAATGTCGGTGTAACTTAAGTCAATCTTATCTCTACGCAAGTATTCATTTATATCCGGATTAGTTACAAAATTTAACGCAATTTGAATATCGGTGCTAATTTGGGCAATTGGATTTATCTCATCATCATTTAATAACTTTAGCGACCGATTTGTTTGAATAAATTTAGTAACTATTTGAATAATGCGATCGTATTGTGCGGGATATTCGTCAGCTATTTGTTGCAAATTATCAATAGCAGTTAATCTTTGTTCTATATGAGGTTCACTTAGTTGTTCTATGGCAGCTTTTAAACGCTTTTTTATCGTTTTATTATCGGGTACTCTCATGATTGATATTAAGTAAGTATATAATCACAAAGTTTTCCTAACAAGATTTGCTTTTTATCCGGTTTTTTAGAATACATAGTTAATACTCAATTAGCTGTAAATTCGTTACAATAAATACTTAACTATATAATCAGATAAGCAAAATGTTTTCTGTTAATATATCGTATTTTAATTCAGTTTGATTCGATAATATAAAAAATTTTGAATCAGATGGTGGTCGGGGGAGATGGAGAGAAAATATTTTATTTAAATCTAAAACCCAAAATTGATTATATGCAGCAAAATATACAGCCTTTACAAAAAAATCTTGTATTAATTGGTGGCGGTCATTCTCATGTGATCGCGCTAAAGATGCTTGGGATGGAAGCTTTACCGGGAATTCGGATAACTTTAATTACAGATTATAGCGATACTCCTTATTCCGGAATGTTACCCGGACACATTGCCGGATTTTATACTCATGAGCAATGTCATATTGATTTACGGAAGTTAGCAAATTTTGCTCAAGCACAACTATATATAGATTGTGTAACTGGAATTGATTTGGAGAACAATCAAGTTATTTGCGCAAATCGTCCTAATGTTAATTTTGATTTATTATCGATTGACATCGGTTCGACTCCTGCAACAATTTCCGTACCGGGTGCTACAAAATATGCAATTCCAGCAAAACCTGTAGGGAAGTTGCTGCAAAGTTGGGATGAGTTGGTGGAAAAAATTGAGGAAAATCCCCAAAATCCTCTAAAAATCGGAATTGTTGGTGGTGGTGCTGGAGGTGTAGAGTTAGCGCTGTCAATGCGGGGGAATTTACAGCAGTATGATTCTAAGCAGGAAATTCATTTATTTGGTCGCGATCGCCATTTATTATCTCATCACCATGCTTCTGTGGGGAATTGGTTGCGGAGGATGTTAATTCAGCGTGATATTAAACTGCATTTGGGTGAGACAGTTTGTCAAGTTGTACATCAAGAAAATATAGAAAGATTTAATGTTAGATGTGAATCGGGGTTAGAGGTAGAATGCGATTATATATTTTGGGTAACTCAAGCTTCTGCACCAAAATGGTTGAAAGCAACGGGAATTACCACGGATGAGCGGGGATTTATTTTAGTTAACGATAAATTACAGTCGTTATCGCATCCCTTGGTGTTTGCTGCTGGAGATATTGCGACGATGAAGAATCATCCTCGTGCAAAAGCGGGGGTTTTTGCGGTACGTCAGGGGAAACCGTTATTTGAGAATTTGAGACGTAGCTTGTTGGGAAAAACTCTTAAGAAGTATAGACCGCAGAAAGATTATTTAAGTTTAATCGGTACTGGGGATGGAATGGCGATCGCAACTCGTGGATGGTTGACTTTACCACCTCACAAGTTGTTATGGGATTGGAAGGATTATATTGACCGGAAGTTTATGGAACAGTTTCGGGATTTACCAGGGATGGGGGGATGGGGGGATAGGGAGATGGGGAGAAAATTATTAACTCCTCACTCCTCACTCCTCACTCCTAACTTACTTCGTTGTTCTGGATGTGGTTCTAAGGTTGGTGGTCATGTTTTAGAAAAGGTTTTACAGCGGATTCAAGAATCACAACCGATTGAGGAACGAGAAGATATTGTTATCGGTTTAAGGTACCCAGATGATGCTGCTGTGGTCAAGGTACCCACGGGAAAGGTGATGGTACAAACGATTGATTATTTTACTAGTTTAATTAATGACCCCTATATTTTTGCACAAATCGCCGTTAATCATTGTTTGAGCGATATTTTTGCAATGGGAGCAATTCCGACTAGTGCTTTGGCTTTAGCAACTATTCCCTACGGTACATCTTCCACGGTTGAGGAAACTTTATTTCAATTATTATCTGGTGCGGTGAAACAGTTAAATCAAGCACGAGTATCTTTAATTGGGGGACATACTATTGAAGGGGATAAATTAGCATTTGGCTTATCTTGTAACGGTTTGAGTCAGGAAAATCAACTTTTACGTAAAAGCGGAATGTTAGTTAATGACGTTTTAATTTTAACTAAAGCTGTGGGTACGGGGACATTATTCGCTGGTGAAATGCGTCGTCAAGTTAAAGCAAGCTGGATCGATAATGCTGTAAAATCAATGTTGCGATCGAATCAAGCTGCATCTGTATGCTTTTTACAATATGGTGCAACTGCTTGTACTGATATTACGGGTTTTGGTTTAATTGGGCATTTATCGGAAATGGTCAAAGCATCTTTAATCGGAGTTACCTTGAAGCTTGATAATATTCCGATTTTGGATGGAGCGAGGGAAACTGTAGAAAAGGGAATTGTTAGTTCGCTTTATCCGGAGAATCTTAAAGCTTCTAGCTATATTACGAATTCACGAGAATTTGAATCTCATAGTAATTATCCCTTATTATTCGATCCGCAAACTTCGGGTGGTTTGTTAGCTTCAGTTTCTGTTGATAAAGCTGATAATTGTTTGAAGAAGCTGAAAGAATTGGGTTATGAGGAAGCTGTGATTATTGGTAGGGTTGGAGGAGAAGAGGGGATAAAATTGGTTTAAACGCAGAGTTTAGTTAAAGATTAACTCGACCCCATTCAAATGTATTTAAATCTAGAATGTAGTCGGTGGAGTTTTCAATATAGTCTTCTCGTGTAGAAAGTTTACCACCAGTAATATAAATTTGAGATGGTGATTGATATTTTGCTTTGTGTCTGCTTATCCATCCGGGTTTATCTCCGGTGGTTTTTACCTTTTCTATTTGAAATGTATCGCAATCCAATCGGTAAACTGGGGTTTGATTGGGAATTCTTGCGCTCTGATAACCTAAACTTCCAATAATATAGATGTAATTTTCTGCTAATGTTGCTGAATGGAAGTCGGTAGGAGGGAAAACATCGCTGGGATAACCGTAAATTTGAAAATTACCTTTACCATCAAAGACAACTACATCATTACCATTTGGTGTCCGATAATTAATATCTGTTCCAGCATCCAATAGAAATTGGATTTTATCAAGATTTCCCGCTTTAACAGCAAAACCAAGTACTGTATCTTGAAATTGACTTTCTACAGCATTAATATCGGCTCCATTTTCTACGAGGAAGCATACCATATCAATACTTACATCCGGATTACTTACCGCGATCATTAATGGTGTCTGACCTGAATCTTTATCTATAAGATTAATATCAACACCTTGATTAATTAACCGAGCGACTTCCTTTATATTTCCGCTCTTTACATAGTTAGGAATTTTCATATTTTTTGAGAATCATCAAGAAATACTTATCAATGCTAATCATTTATTTTATACTCGTCAATTTAGTAATTTGGACAATCAAATATTGGCGATCGCATTATTACTGTTCGCTGTTCCTTTCCCGATTTAACAACTCCCGTTTGCGATCGATTCCCCAACGATAACCACCAAGACTGCCATCATTTTTAATCACGCGGTGACAAGGTACAATTAATGCTGTAGGATTAGCACCGCAAGCGTTACCAACTGCACGAACTGAAGACGGTTTATTAATTTGCTTTGCTATATCTATATATGTAGAAGTTTTACCGTAGGGAATTTTTTGTAATGCTTGCCAAACTTGTTTTTGAAAAGCTGTTCCTCTTACATCCAAAGGTAAATCGAGATGCGGTTGTTTTCCGTCGATGAAATTGAGAATCGCTTTTATCCAATCTTCATGAACGTTATCAAATATTAATTCCGCTTGATGAAACTCTTTGTAAAAAATCTGCTCTAATTCTGCCTTTGCATCTCCCAACTTAACGCTACAGATTCCTTCTTCGGTTATAGCTACTAATAAGTAACTTAGAGAGCAGGGAACAATTGTGTAATTTATAAGCATCTTTTTACCGTAGTTTATCAAGCTTTAACTATGTTGCTGCGCTAATTGATTTTTTCAGGAAATTTTATTAATTTGTAGCACCAAGGTTTTAATATACTAATAAATTAGTTATTTGATTTTAAATTTATTCAAGTAGTTCTAATGTAGAATTTTTGATTACGCTGTCGCGATCGCACACCCTACAATTATTTTTTTCGCGATGATTATCGATCAAAAATAACCTTACTAGACGCAAAGAGCGCAAAGGTAAGAAAAGAGTGTAGGAGTTATAATGAATTGCTTTGTATTAAGGATGTTTCAATGAGTAAAATCGCTTCAATATTGCATCACAATAAAAAGTAAATATGTTTTAAAGTTGATGAAGTAGAGGTTTTTAAAAACCTTTTACCATTACAAAGTTGTTTAAAACAGTTAGAAGAAAGATTAAATTCGCCTTTAATTGCTTTTAGTCACGGTGAAAATTTTCAAGTTGTCGAGCAATCTAACAAAAACACGATTGAAAGTACACTTAATTTACATTCTCTTGTAAATGCGGTTCCTTTCGGCCTTTCGCGAGCATCGTCCTTTGTTGCTAACTCCCGATGCTATCTGGATGACCATTGCTCAGGGTTTTGCTCAACATATCAATAATAATGCAGAACGGTTACGTTATCAATTCGTTGATCGTTCGAGTAAAATAAAATTAAAAGTTGTCCTTGAGCAACTTAACGACGATCAAGATTGGCAGCAAACTATAGAATTATGGTCAAAGAAGATTGGTGAAAACGTTAAATCCGATCTTGCTACTTTGATGGTATGTGATTTTAGTACTACTACCCCAATTATCCACACTGCTAGTCAAGTTGTGATGATGGATGCTTTGAAACAGTATTTTGATTATCGGTTATATGCAATTTGCGGTATCCCTTGGATAACTATACAAGGAAGCGTTGATGATTGGAAGAAGATTCGCGATCGCATTGAAGTTATTGGTGAATATGATTTGCAATGGTGGACTAAAAGGTTATTGCCAATTTGCGATACACCGTATTGTGTCGGCTTTGCCTATCGCATTATTGAAACGGTTGCTGGTAAGCCAAGTTTAGAATTTTGGCAGCACATCTGTAAACCCAAATCAATGTATGGGGGAGAGGTGATTACTGGGTGGTTAGCGGATTTGTTTCCTTATATCAAGGATGACATTACCAACTCTTCCACATATAAAAATCCGATTTTAGAGAAACCACGAGAAGAATTGACAATTGCTAATGGAATTTCACCACGAATGTTCCCTAATGGAATTTCTCAAGCTTTATTTTCCTTAAGTACTTTTCAAGAAGAATTTCAATTGGAATTAGTAGCAGGTTTTATCGGAGTTGCTCAAAATCAACAAAATGGTTGTCTTCATCCAGAAATTGGTTGGGGAGTCAGACAGCAAGATTATTTTGTCAGAATATTAAATCAATTAGAAAAGCAACATCAACTTAATTTACTCGGATGGTACGCAACAAAGGACGTTACCTACAAATTACGATGTCTACAGACAAGTAGTAAAAGCATATCCAGAGCGCACACCCTTGGAACTGACTTTGGGAGTAAAGGATAATTCGGTCGAGAAAGCCGAACCAATTAGTAAGTAAAAAAATTGTAAAAAATTGATTTACTATTACTTTTTTGGAATCCTCAATCTCTCCTTGGTAAAATAAACCTCCGTTTTATCCCCCAAACTATCTTTTTGATTCGAGAATATCTGGTTGCTACGATATGCGATCGTTTGAAGCTGAAATTGGTTGATGAATGCGGAGCAGAAATTTATCTTTTATAGGACTTACGCATTGACAGAAAATGCAAAATATGGATGTGGGGAAAGCCATATCTATCGTAGGGGTTTAGCAGTGCTAAACCCCTACTCATAAACCATCAAAGCCTGAAATGACCTCTAATCGTGAATGTATACCATAATCAATTTGTACAGTTAATTGCGAACTAGTTAACATAAATCTTCCCCCTTAGAGATGTAAACTACTTTTACGCAGGTTGAGAAAGGTAGCAGGTCTTGGAGAAATTATTAAAAGTATCAAGAATCATTGATGCCATTAACGAAATCATTGGTCAAATAACCACTTGGCTAGTATTAGTTCTGGTAATTATTGGTGGATGGAACGTGATCGGTAGATACGTAGGACGTTTAACTGGCAGTAGTTTGAGTTCCAATGCTTATATTGAAGCTCAATGGTATATTTTTAGCTTAATATTCTTTTTTGCAGCAGCTTACGCGCTCAAACATAACGAACACGTCCGAGTTGATGTATTTTACAGTAAATGGAATCCCCGTCGTCAAGCACTGATAGAAATATTGTGTACGATATTTTTCCTAATTCCATTTTGTATTTTAGTCATATTCTATTCTTGGGAAGCCGTTGTTAATTCCTGGTCAATTTGGGAAACTTCTTCAGACCCAGGGGGTTTACCGCGATATCCGATTAAAACAGTAATAATCATCTCTTTTGCATTGCTGATATTGCAGGGAGTTTCTCAAATTATCAAAAACTTAGCTATTTTCAAAGGTTATACACAGCTTTCTGAGGAACACCGTAATGATTGATTGGCTGGGACTATTAATGTTTGTCGGTGCTTTGGTTTTATTATCCTTGGGGTATCCGGTAGCGTTTTCCTTGGGTGGAGTTTCAATTTTATTCGCTTTATTAGGAACCGCATTGGGGGCTTTTGACCTGCAATTATTCGGCTTAATGCCGTTGCGGATTTTTAAAATCATGGCGAACTCCACACTGTTAGCTATTCCCTACTTTATCTTTATGGGGTCGATGCTGGAAAAAACGGGTATCGCCGAACGTCTTTTGGAAACGATGGGGATTTTATTCGGACGTTTGCGGGGTGGTTTGGCTTTAGCGGTGGTGATCGTTGGAGCTTTATTAGCAGCTACGACGGGAGTTGTTGCAGCAACGGTAGTCGCAATGGGTTTGATATCTTTACCAATAATGTTGCGCTACGGTTACGATAAAAAGTTAGCCACCGGAGTTATTGCTGCATCGGGAACGTTGGGACAAATAATTCCTCCTTCAGTGGTGTTGGTGGTACTTGGCGACCAGTTGGGAGTATCGGTAGGAGATTTATTCATCGGTTCGATAATTCCCGGTTTGATGATGGCCGGTTCTTTTGCTTTATACGTGTTGATTGTCGCCTTTTTGAAACCGGAAATTGCTCCAGCATTACCCATCGAAGTGAGAAATATTGGTGTAAAGGCTTTAACAGCAAAAATATTTCAGGTCATGTTACCGCCGTTGATATTGATATTGTTGGTATTAGGAAGCATATTTTTCGGATTTGCTACACCCACGGAAGCGGGAGCGGTAGGCTGTATCGCAACAATAATTCTAGCTGCTGCAAATCGTCAACTTACTTTGTCTGCATTAAGTCAAGTTTGTAACGCGACTATGCGAATTAGCAGCATGGTGATATTTATCTTATTTGGCTCAACTGCTTTTAGCTTGGTATTTATCGGACTTAACGGAGACCAATTGATGATGGATATTTTAAGTAGTATCCCCGGTGGTCAAGTGGGATTTTTAATAGTAAGTATGACAGTAGTGTTGCTGTTAGGCTTCTTTATCGACTTCTTCGAGATTGCCTTTATAGTTGTACCGTTATTTGTCCCGATCGCAAAGCAGTTGGGAATTGATTTGATTTGGTACGGGGTGCTTTTGGGAGCGAATTTACAAACCTCATTTTTAACACCTCCGTTTGGTTTTGCTTTATTTTATCTACGTGGTGTTGCACCAAAAGAAGTAACTACTGCTGATATTTACCGGGGAGTAATTCCGTTTATTTTAATTCAGCTATTTGTCTTGGGATTAATTATTGTTTTTCCGGGAATTGTCACCTTCTTACCTTCCTTGAAGCCGGGAGTTGTGACTGGTTCCTAGTTTCCGACCGGGAACGAGATAATGTATAAATAAAAGATTTATTGTAATTATTTAAGTATTTATGCTGCAAATTTCTCGAAACATAATTATTTGCGATCGCGAAATTGAAGTGAGTGCAATTCGTTCTCAAGGAGCGGGTGGTCAAAATGTCAATAAGGTTGCAACAGCGATTCATTTACGTTTCGATATTAATGCTTCATCGCTACCGGATTATTATAAAGAGCAGCTTTTAAAGTTAAATGATAACCGAATTACCCAAGATGGAATTATCATAATTAAAGCGCAAGAATATAGAAGCCAGTTAAAAAATAAAGAAGATGCGATCGCTCGGTTAAAACAACTGATTAAAAGTGCAGTTGTAATTAAGAAAAAACGTAAACCTACTAAACCAAGTAAAAGTTCGCAAAAAAGACGTGTTGATTCCAAGAAAAAGCGGAGTCAGATTAAATCGAATCGGAAATCAGTTAGTGATGAGTAGATTAGGTTAAAGAGTTAACTTTTGGATGCGATGACTAAAACCCTACGTGCGATTGCAATACGGATATCTTAGTTGTACAATATATACTAAAAGTAATGGTGAAAACATGGCAGATATAGTTGATATTGCTGTTAGTGCTGATTCTTTTAAAACCCTAGTTCAAGCCGTACAAGCTGCTAATTTAGTAGAAACCTTAAAAAGTAGTGGACCTTTTACAGTTTTTGCACCTAATGATGAAGCTTTTGCCAAATTACCGACCGGGACTATTCAAACACTGGTGCAAAATCCTTTTGGGTTAGCAAGAATTCTCACATATCATGTTGTAATGGGCAAATTAATGCAGGCTGATTTAGCAAAATTGAAAACTGTAAATTCTGTAGAAGGTTCTACTATTAATATTAATTGTACTGATAAATTTGAAGTGAAAAATGCCACAGTTTTAGCAGCAGATATCGAAGCTGATAATGGTGTAATCCATGTAATTGATACGGTCATTCTTATGGGTTGATAGCTTCGGTTCTTCAGTAAAAAGGGATGCTATTAAAATAGTCGTTTTAAGGTAGTAGACAGTAGGGAGAAAATAGTTAGTAGGTTGGGTTAAAGGTGTAAAAATAAACTTATTGTTGAAGAATTGAGATATACCTTTAATTCAACATCAACGTTTTGATTTTAGAGAATTATTCGTTTTACTTGCCATGATGATGTTGGCTTTCTCTAGGAATTATAAACATAACTCCTTAGCGTTTGAATTTCTAATCCAGACTATTTTTCATCTTCCGTCTTCGCTTCCGCTTTGCAATAAACTTAAAAATACGACGAGTACCATAAATTATCAGAAAAATAACCAGCAACATCGTTAAGGTAGGTAAAGCGATCGCTAAAATCGAGATAACTATAGAAGAAATCGCTTCGACAAACCCAACAATCGGTCCTCCCATACCAGCCGTTGTAACAGATGCACCTAACCTAGAGATAGATGTTCCTAATTCCACGGTTTCGGCAGTAGCTCCCCCAGCAATCACCGTCAAAATCCATAAAAAAGTTGGATCAAAATCTCCAGCTATTGATAAAGTTGATGCAGTAATAAACATTCCTACTATCGGAGCAAGACCTATTTCGATAGAATCAAGAAAATTACTCACCCAAGGAATAAAGTAAGCAAGTACTTCAACTGTTGCTGCAATACTCAGAGTAATAATTGCGTTTTGAGTCGTCAACCATTGCCAATCAGAAGATAGCTGGAGCATTCCTCCATGAGCAGCAATACTCAGCGCTAAAGGTGGAATAAACACTCGAAACCCACAAGCAGCGCTCAAACCAATACCCAAACACAAAGCCGCAATAATATTCATGCAGTCGAACCAATATTTTTATGTCTTGTAATAATTCAACCGAGATAAATGCAGTTGAATCATCTCATTTTTTAACACAAATTTTGGCAGATGATCGAAATCACTCAGGATTGCAAATTTATAATAATGTAATTATCCCCGATCACGAAATTGAAGTTAGTGCAATTCGTTCTCAAGGTGCTGGAGGACAAAATGTAAATAAACTTGCTACCGCTATTCATAGAAACAATTGGTAGCATTACTGGGTAACTATTATTACCTCGTTGTTGCGTATATGTCGAGTAATACAGAAGCCTTCGGCGATCGCGTTAGTAATTTAATTAGTCAGGCTGAAACTTAGGAAAAGTTGGATCAATACGAGCAAGCCCGAAAAATTCTTCAAGAAGCCTTAGAAATTGCTCCCAATAATGTGGAGGTTTTAAGGCAGTATGCTAAAGTTACAGCAAAGTTAGGTAAATTAAAAGAAGCATTTGACATATTTGATAAGGCTCTTGATATTAGTCCAGATAATGTAGATGTCTTAAGAAACTATGGTGCGGTATTGGTAGATGCGAATTATTTAGACAAAGCAATAGTCATTTTTAAGAAAGCGATTATAATTGCTCCAAATGACGTAAAAGTATTGAGTTCATATAGTAAAGCTCTGCGGATAATAGGTGATATTGAGAAACGATTGTTTATTTTAGAGCATTCGATGCAAATACAGCCTGATAATATTAGAACTCAAGAAAGCTATATCAAGGTTATCGATGTTTTGAGAAAGCAATCGCTAATTCTGATGATAAAGAACGAACATTACTTTACAGTGCTAGAAGTATCTTTGCGACAAAGCCTTACAATGATACTGCCGTGCAAATGCTACAGCAAATAACTAAGGAATCACCGCGTTACGCAGAAGCGCTGGAAATGTTAACCTTAAATTTTAGCCAAGAAGACTATTTTGGTATGGTTAGCACCATTGATTCTCAAAGCGGTTTAAGCGACACCGAAATGCTGAACCGAGCAATGTATCACAAAATTGCCAATGAGGTTGTTATCCTCAAAAGCATTGCTTCACGCATTTTACATTTTTCTCAGAGTGAAGACTACCTATTGGGCAGTATTATCAAAAATATTGAGGATGTATCGGAGCAGATAGATCATCGCAAAGCAGAGCAAAAGTCAAAAATTGCCGAAATCCCATGTGATGACTATGGAGAAATACTAGCAATTATTTCTAAGACTGCTCACGATATTTCCGATTTTGTTAATAACGAATTAGCAACAATTAAGTCTAAAACTCAACGAGCAATGCGGAAACTTCATCCTGACACTCCTCAGTATCACCAGTTCAATAAGTTACTTGCTCAATTAGAACTTACCCAAGCAGCACTAAATGACCTGAAAGCAATAAATGAGGGAATTACAATTAAACCTCATCGTTTTCTAGTTAAGAAATTGTTTGAAAGATGGGAAGCAAATCCGGAAATTGATCGTGCAAGCATTTATTTAGAGATTTGTAATAGCAACCAAGAATTTGAAGGTGACGAAGAAAAAATTAAGAGCGCACTTCAGGAATTGATAGAAAATTCTCTTAAGCATAATACTAATAAATCAGATTTAGAGATTCACATTACTTGCAAGGATGTAGTAAATCCTTCAGGAATTCGGGGTTATAACATTCCTGGAGAGCAAAAATATCTTTCTATAGAGTTTTCAGATAATGGTAAAGGTGTACCGGACGATAAAAAAGATTGGATATTTCAACCTTTAAAAACAACTTCTCCTGAAGGAAAAGGAAGTGGGTTGGGACTTTTTATTATTCGCAAGACTTTGGCTAAAATGAATGCTTACATCCGTGAAAGTGGAAATAATGGAGTTAAGTTTGAAATATTCATCCCATATAAAAAAGGTTATAAAACTACAAGCAATCATGAAATAAACAATTATACACGAATTAGCCTATAAACATGAACTATCTTTTAATCTGAACTAATACGAGGCACATTAAATAGATGCAAACTGAAAATATCCATTTGCTTTTAGTAGAAGATAATCCTCGCTTTATGGAGGAATTAAAGGAGTGGTTGCAGGACTTTGGCTATCAAAATATTGAAACAGCTTCAAGTGCGGCTGAAGCAACTCAAAAACTCAATCAATCATTTGATGTTTTAATTTCTGATATGCGAATGGAACAAGATGATAGCGGTTTCGTTATTGTTGAACAGGTGAAGATGCGAAATCTTTCTTCAGTGGTAATTATATTAACAGCTAACGATACTGTTCCAGATTGTAGAAATGCTTTAAAAATGGGGGCTTGGGATTATATCTCTAAAAATATGCGGGGAAATGTATTTGAGGTCTTACACCAATCCATCCAAGAAGCAATTGCATATTTTAATCGTTGGGGAAATGTCCAAAATGAGCAGTGGATTGATGAAAATCTAGAGGTTTTAGAAAAAAACTATTGGGGACAGTATATTGCCGTCATTAATAGAACTGTAATTGATGCTGATGAAAATAAAGAGGTTTTAGAAAAACAAATTGAAGAACGGAAACTACGACGTTTTCTGACTACTTTTCGTAAAATAGGTGATTTTCGCTCCATAGAAGAATTAATCAAGTTATCAGAAAGCCCAATCCTCGAATATAAAAGTACCTTGCAGTGGGATGTTAATAAAAATCATAAAAATGAAAGTCTGAGATTAAGTGTTCTTAAAACAATTGCAGCATTTCTTAATTCCGATGGAGGAACTCTTATTATTGGTGTAGAAGATAATGGTAATATATTTGGTTTAGAAAAAGACCTCTCATTACTTTCCAAGAACAATATTGACCAATTTGAACAAACAATCGTTAATCTCATCTGCGATCGCATTGGTGCAAGCTTTACTCAATTAGTTAAAATTAGATTTGAAAATATCGAAGGTAAAGATATTTGCGCTGTTGACGTTAAAAAATCAGCCAAACGAGCTTTCATGAAAGGTAAAGAGAAACTGGAATTTTATATTCGAGCTGGTAATACTTCTAAATCTATTGAAGTCCCAGATATCTATAATTATATGTAGTGAGTAGATTGGGTTGAAAAAAATCCAACTTAACAAAATCTAAAAAGATTGCTGCACTTTCGCTACCGTTTGAGTAAACATATAGGTGTAAATCAAACAAGAATCAGTAAAATTCTATCTGTTAAACGTAGCATTACAGCCGATACAGCTTTGCGTTTATCGCGTTATTTCGGTAACAGCGCTCAATTTTGGCTCAATTTACAGACACAATACGATTTACTACAAGCCATTGATAAAAATTGAAATCGGGATTTAATCTTCAATTACATATGTAAATTCTCAACAAAATTAGGTATTTTAGTTGCAATCGCACGTTGAAATAGCCTATTTTCGATCTTAATTTTAGTACCTCACTTTTTCGCATTGTTCCCCCTATAAACTACCTAGAAATAATTTATCCAATGACGGTAAACAAAAACCATAATAAAGGCGATCGCCATCTAAGCCAATTTTAATGTTGAAATGGAAGCCAGCTTAAAACTTATTTGGATTTGGCTCCCAAAACAGCATCAATATCAATTACAGATTTTTGAACCAGGTATAAACGTGGTCGTTGGAACATTATGGAAAATAATTACAGCAGTTTGCAAATAGATGAGGTACATTCCCCTACTCCCTTATAACGATATGTCCTGTACCTCACTCAAATGAAATCGACTGTATGTGAAGAAAAATGACGATAAAAAAAGACAGACCGCTCGCGACCTGTCTGACAAAAATCAAAAATAATTACTCCTACTCCCTAATAACTTAATTACAATCAGAATCGCTACCAAGTAGAGCAACTGCATGAGGTACGGGACGAGGAATGTAGCCTACTAAAGATTGTCCTTTATAAACTAAGGACGTACTCGCACCCGAATCAAGCATTACAGCTTCTTGAAATCCCACTTCTGTGAGAACTTTGGCAAGATTTCCCGAATCAATTTTTTTTGCAGAAACACCGATTACAGGAACTCCCGATTTATTCATCCCCCAAAAAGCTCGTTCCCGAACAGCTTCGGCTCCTTGGAGAAAATTAAAGTAATCTGCGGGTTTTGGTTCACCGTTTTCAACCAGCCAAGCTGCACCCACAAATGCATCAGTAACCAAAGGCATTTCTGCTTTTATACCCTGTAAAGTATTGTGTTTGTCCGGTTCAAAGGGAATGTATCTTACAGCATAAGGACCGATTAAAACCAACGGACGACCCGCTAACTTTTTATTTTCGCCTTTATTTCCAGGGATAAATTTATTTGTTGAGTAACTATAAACTGGTCCAATCATCACATTAGAGTTGAGGAATTTCAGGGAAAAGAAACCCCCGTCAACCGCAGCTACAGGATTGATTCCACTTTTAGCCACAACTTCTTCCAACTGATAGCGACTATCAGCGTGAATAGTTACAGGTTTACCACCGGAAACTAATCTTAAAGGAACGTCATTGACTTTCGTGTCAAACTGCTGAATCGGACTGCTGAAATTAAATCTTGGTTGTAAAGATGCGATCGCGTTACCTATAGGAACCACTGCCTGTAAAGGTGATGGTATACTCGAAAACACGTCTAATGCAGCTTGATCGAAGCTACTACCCTTAAGATAATTTGATAAAGGTGAAGCAAATGTCTGCATCGCAACCTTCACACCCCGATCCGAATTGCTGACCAGGTTGGATAAATTAACGGTGGTTTTTAGCAAGTTAGAAATTTGCTTTGACAAACCGTCATTTTGAATACAAACATTGCTGTTATTAGCAGCTTGAGCGACATTTTTGTTAGTCGGAAATAACTGTATAAAACTAAATACATAAATCATTGCCAGCAACAGCTTAGCAACAATTTTGTAAGATTTGTAGCCGGAGATAGAATATTTAGGTATTAACCTCATACTTCTTTTTCGAGAGAAGAATTCGGACTTGTTCTCGCAATCACCCCGATCAAAAGCTGTGGCGTTAATATAGTAAAATTCTCAAGTTAAGAATATATAAACTTGACTTTAAATCTAGTTTTGTTGATACAAATTATTGGTATATTCTAGGGAATGGGGAATGGGTAATTGGTAATTAGGAAGAGATTAAAAAATGGTTATAAAGACGCACCGAATTGTAGCCCACGAAGGTGGGCTTTGTTTATGTAGCCCCACTCTTCCAGAGTGAGGGCAATTTGGCTTCTTATTACTCCCTACTCCCCATTCCCTACTCCCTGACTACAAAAACCCGGTATTTTAAACACCGGGTTTCTTAATAATGAAAAATGATTTAAAACTGCTATTTTTTTTGATTTGGGATATTTCTCTTTTCCCGATCGCCTTTAAAATACTCGATGTTGTAAACTCGGCATTTGACGACGGACTTGCTCGATTCTAGCGGGATTAATTTCCGCGATCGCAACTCCGGGTTGTTCACCAGCATCGGCTAAAATCATTCCCCAAGGGTCAATAATCATCGCGTGTCCGTGGGTTTGACGACGGTCGTAATGCACCCCTGTCTGCGCTGGAGCGATGATATAGCAGGTGTTTTCAATGGCACGGGCTTGTAGTAATATCTGCCAATGGTCTTTCCCGGTAAAAGCAGTAAAAGCAGCGGGAACAAACATCACATCGGCACCTTCTTTTGATAAATGTCGGTAAACTTCGGGGAAACGCACGTCATAGCAAACTGAAAGTCCGATATGTCCGAGTGTTCTCGAGAAGTATACGCTCGGTAGTTCCGAACCTGCCATTACTGTACTGGATTCTCGATAAGTGTTACCATCGGGGACATTTACATCAAATAAATGTACCTTGCGATAGCACAATAATTCCTCACCGTTGGTATCTATCAGCGAAGCAGTATTGTAAACCTTGTCAGTTTCATCTGAAGGAACCGGGAAACCCCCACCAATCAAATTAACTTGATAGCGCTGTGCCATTGTCTTCAGAAAAATTTGAGTTTCCTCGGCGATCGCTTCGGCTTGTGCCAGCTTATCTTTCTCTTCCCCCATAAAAGAAAAATTTTCCGGTAAACCTACCAACTGGGCACCTCTACGCACCGCTACATCGATCAATTCCTCTGCCTGTGCCAAATTTTTGTGTAAATCTGGTACGCTGGTCATTTGGATAGCAGCTGCTAAATAAGAACTCATTGCTGTATTAACCTTATAAAGAATTTACGGGCGTTATTTTATCAAACTACATATTTAATATTAAAAATCAAAACACAAAATAGATTGCAATAAAACTGAGTCCAAAGTCTTTTTTTTGACCTGCACTTATTTTTATGGAAAGCAAACCTTATTTATAAATATATACAAAATTTGGCATTGCTTCTTTATCGTAGGCGAATACTCCAATGTATACGAAAAAGGAGGAAGAGGGCAGAAGGTAAGAAGTATTAATTAAAACTAAAAATAGCGATAAGGAAGAATCGAACTTTAACGTCCTGCAACCCGTCCCAATAAAAATAAACCGATCGCCAATCCTAAAAAGTTGGGCAACCAAGCACCAAGGAAGGGGGAAAAAACACCCGCTTGTCCTAAACCACCAGTAATAAAACTAAATAAATAGTAACCAAAAATAATGATGACGCTAATACCAAAACTTTTTGCAGAGCCAGTTCTTCCCGGTACGCTTCCCATTGTGGCACCAACTAAACCAAAAACTACACAAACAAATGGTAAGGCAAATTTTTGCTGAATTCGGACTTCAAGTTTGCGAATTTTTTGCTCGTCACCACCCAACTTTTCTAATTCTAATTGTTGTAATGCCTGAACAATATTCATTTCGCCGTAATCGCGGCTTTCTTGTGCTACATCTAATGCAGTGCGGGGCAATTTTAGCTGTTGACGTTGAAAGCGGACAATATTGCGGTAAGAACTGTCTGGAGATATTAAATAAATAGTACCGTTATAAAAGTCCCAAACGTTATCCTTAACGTTCCATTCTCCCGATTCGGCTTGAAGAATCTGACTAAAATCTTCCTGAGAACGGTCTATAATTGTTAGACCTTTCATTTTTTTACCATCAAATTTATCCGCATAAAATAGCCGAGACAAAACTCTTTCTTTACTACCATCTTTAAGTTTTACTTTTTTATATTCTGGATAAATTATATTTTCTCTTTTAAAAGCAGGTTGTTCAGTTTTTAAAGCTGTTCGCATTGTCATAGTTGCTTGATACTTTGCTGCGGGAGCAATCTGTTCGTTAAATATAAATGTTAATCCCGTCACCAGAAAACTTAAACATACAGCAGTCGTAACCATACGATAAACGCTAACACCACAGCTACGCAACGCTGTTAATTCGCTTTGACTAGAAAGACGACTGTAAGTCATCAAAGTAGCTAATAGCGTAGACATCGGGAAAGCTAGTACTATGAATTCTGGGAAATTTAGGATAAATATTTTAGCGGCTATTCCTACAGGTAGCCCAGATTCTACAACTTTACGTACTAATTCAAAAACCGCACCAATCGATACTCCCAGCGAAGAAAAAGCCGCAACACCAAATAAAAATGGCGGTATCATTTCGCTAGTAAGATAGCGATCCATAATTGACATTGGTAGCAGCGAAAAAGTCTGATAAGATTTGTATTTAGCCATCAGCAATTAAATTTTAGATTTTAGATTTTGGATTCAAAGTTAGGAGTTATTTGATTTTGGATTTTAGATTTTAGATTTTGGATTATCACTTCATCCTATTCCCCATTCCCTATTACCAATTCCCAATTACCAATTCCCAATTACCAATTCCCCTTCGTTCTAAACTTGAAAATTTTCACCTAAATAATATTGCCTGACGAGAGGATTATCGTAAAGTTCGTCGGAAGAACCGGAGGCTAGTATTTGTCCTTCCCGCATGATATAACCCCGATCGGTAATGTCAAGGGTTTCGCGGACGTTGTGGTCTGTAATCAAGATTCCCATATTGCGATCGCGAAGTCCTGCGACAATATCTTGAATTTCGGAAACTGCGATCGGGTCAACTCCTGCAAAGGGTTCGTCTAAAAATAAAAATGATGGTCCTTCTCTTCCCGATGCTAAAGCTCTTGCTAATTCGGTTCTGCGTCTCTCTCCCCCGGAAAGCTGAATTCCTTTGCTATTGGCAACTTTTTGTAAACTAAATTCCCGTAAAAGGCGATCGACACGCATCCCCCATTCGGGACGGGGTACTTTGGTTTGCTCGAATACTAATAAAATATTTTCCCGCACGCTTAATTGACGAAAAACGCTGGCTTCTTGAGCTAAATAACCAATCCCCAGACGCGCTCTTCCATGCATCGGAATATTAGTAATATCGCGGTTATCAAGCCAAACCGTTCCTCGATCTGGTCTTTCTAAACCAGTCGCAATATAAAAAGTCGTCGTTTTACCAGCACCATTTGGTCCGAGTAAGCCGACGATTTCACCTTGAGCGACAGAAAGATTAACGCGATTAACAATAGTTCGCTTACCGTAGGATTTGTGAATATTCTCTAAAACAATTTTCACGATTTGTGCTTTTGTTTTGTCTTTTTTAACTACTTACTACGTCTTAAATTTGGTGTTGACGGCGCTTTTGATGGTTGAGTATTAGCATTATTATTATCTATAATATATATAGACTCTACCTGACCACCGCTTTTAGGTGTAGCAACAAATCTTCCTTCATCAATTAAATAGGTAACTGTCTCTCCCCGGATACTATTTTTGCCCTCTTGCAAAATATACACCCCACCACTGAGAATAATCCGGCGTTCCCGATTAAAAAATTGCGCTTGGGCTGCCGTTGCTTTAATCTGACGAGAGGGATATAACATCTGTACGTTACCGCGTCCGGTAGCTACCTCAGTATCAGAATTGTATTCCTGTAAGTCCGCTCGGATACTCAGAGGTTGATTATTTGCCGCTGTCTGGTTGCGAGCAGTTGTATCATTATTGTCTACGCTATATGTAGAAACTACTTGACTACCACTTTTAGGTGTAACGATAAATCGTGCTTGATCCATTAAATAGCTGGCGTTCTCTCCTCGAATGCTATTAATGCCTTTTTCTAAAATATACACACCACCACTTAGGTTAATGCGACGTTCTCGATTTAAATATTGCGCTTGGGCTGCTGTCGCTTGGATTTGACGAGCCGGATACAAAACCTGAACATTGCCGCGTGCAGTAAAGACTTCACTCTTCGAGTTATATTCCTGCACATCCGCACGAATAGAAAGAGGACGGTTATCTGAAGTTTGGGCTGTAGCAATTTGTAGCTGAGTAGGGAAAACTACCGCACCACACAGCGCAACAGGTAGCATTAAAGCCAAACCCAGGCGACGCAATCGAAGTTTAGGCAATCGGTAGTTGTATATCATAGCGATTTAAGAGTAATATCTTTACTTATACTGGAATTACTGAGAAGTAATATATCAAGACGTTATATATACCTTGAACGACTATTTGACTACAAATAATGTCCTTAATCCGAGACGCGACAGCAACTCCTAAAGTTTCGCTACCATTTTAAAGGTCAAAGGTCAAAGGTCAAAGGTTGTAAATTAATAACTCCTAAAGGTTACTGAGCAGTTCGACGTAGCTCACTGTAAGACTTGTCGAAGTACTCCTAACTCTTTCTCCCCATCCCCTTGTCCCCCCATCTCCTTGTCCCCCCATCTCCCCATCTCCCCATCCCCTTCCTCATTCCTCAACTCGCACAATCCGAGGCAAAGGTAAAGTATTTTCCCCATCCAGGCAAGAGTCGATTTGCTCAAGCTGACTTTGTTGTAGTGCTTTTAATAAAGCTACACTTTGCTCTAATAATTCATCAACGTCAATTTGACAGTAGACAGATGGGTAACGAGCCAGACGATTACTACCTTCACCAAGTAAAATTACAGCACCCCGCACGTTCGCGTTACCCAAGTGATATAAGGCTACTGCAACTTGTAAAATTCCTTGATAAAAACTTTTATCTGGCTCAGTGGCTTCCATCCACAAAGCTTCTAATGTATCGTGGCAGGCATAGAATTCTCCTGTATTAAAAAGTTCTACACCTTGCCAAAATTCTTGGGGAATTGCTTCACTCATAAGAGCATTAACCCATACTGTCTCTTACTTCTTTGATCGTATCTAAAGAAATTTCCTGCTGTTCGCCTGCAAATTCGTTATCTGGGGTTAAAAATAGCATACAGTGGCATTCTTTGCGCTCGCGCATCGGTACGCAGGGACAATTCCAAAAGGTAGCGTTAACTTCGGCTTCTTTGTCTTCGTAGTGACGACAGGGACATAAGGGCGCACCTAAATCGTCTTTATGCTTGGCAAGTCCTTCGATCACAACTGCTGTCACGGAAGGTTCGGAACAAAAGTATGTTCCGGTACGCTTGGCATATTGTTCGGAAAAATGCCGCATTGCTTCTAAACTTTTATCGGTGGATGTAGTATTTGCTTCTGATGAAATCATAAGGAACGGCTTGTTTAATTTGATATGTATGCATTGTACCGCACCATCTGTAAGCTATTACTGGGGGAATTTACCCCTTTTGTGACTTATCAGTACTTTACAAATATTTACTTACATATCTCAACCGTTCGCACTTTAATACAGGTTTGAGTAATTATTGGAGCCACGTTTGGGGTAAATTAGCGTTGTGTTAGTTCTGCAAAAATTTGATTGATGCAAGTTCCCAGATATTCAATTTGAATTCCATTTGGTTCAAAATGCCATCCAAATGATTCTTTGTGGAAGGGTGGAAGAAAACGCCTTAGAGATAATTGTTGGACTAAAAAAGTCACGTCATCTTTAGCAATACAATCTTGAGCGAATGAAATTACACCTGTTAAGTTAAATAAATTAGTACTTTGAGTAATCATACGTTTTGTTTCTCTAGCATTAGGAGATACAAGTAGCTCAAAGTTCGATAGGGGCTTATTTTTAGGAATGTTAATCCTATTTATTGTGACTGTATTACTAATTTCAGGTGCTAACAGTATTGAAGGTTGATCTTGAATAAAATATTTGTTAATACTAATGGGTTTACTTAGTAATTCACTAATTTCTTGTTCTGCTTTTTCTCTAATCATATCAACAGAATCTAGGAGAGCAATTAATTTTTGATTATACCGATTGCCAAGGGAATTTTGAAGAATTAATTTACGCTGTTCGCAATCGTTGCTTAAAATTTCCAACAGACTAATATACTTACATCCCAAACTGTGACCCAGCCAATAATAATTAGAATCATTGAGATATATTTCTAAATGATTATGAGATGTTTTTCCATTTTGTGTCAGGAATCTGATGATTTCTACTCTTAAAGTATATTCTTCTTTAAGTAAATTAGTAGCAACTTTCCAATGGTCGAATTTCAAAGGAGTTAAAGGGAATCTAAAAACAAAAATTGTATAGCCTTGTGCAAATAGATTTTGGAATAAATATTTATAAGAGTTGATTGGGAAAGAACCAAATACAAAGCTACCAATAAATTGAATAATCCCCTTGGGATGAGGATTAATTGCAACCCAGCTATGAGAAAAAGCTTTAAAACAAAAGTTTTCTTCAGGATCTCTAAATTTACTTAGCTTGACATCATTTGAGTTGTTATTAATCATATCTCGATCTTCCGTACTTTGGTGAGTAATTTTCTGAATTAAATGAGACCGATCGTTAAGGAATTAAGACTTACGCAGCAGTGAAATTAGCGTAGCGCGTCCCGTAGGGGACATGAAAACTAGTATTCTGCCTTTTTTAGATCCCTCCAACCCCCCTTTTTTAAGGGTAGCTGCATTCTAAAGTTGAGTCCTAAGAACTTTGTTAGGACTCAACAAAAGAAGACGGCGATCGCTTTACATACAACGTTGATTCATGAACTTTATGAACTTATTGCACCAGCCTCAATCGATTCAGATAAATTATCTGCTAACTTACCGTTTGCTTCTATCTCTACTCGATCAATTGGAAGCTCAACCTGGGGATTAGCCTGAAAGCGTTCTAGCAAAATGTACAGCATACGCTGCTGTTCTTCGACGCTAAGCTCAGCTACTTTTTGAACCAGAGGTTCGTTAGTGATATCCCGAAGGAAACTGGGATTGGCTTCGATAGCTTTGAGAATGCGATCGCGATTAGGTAAGGAAAGGTTAGTAGTTGCTGAAATCAGGTTAGTTTCCAGAGTCACTTCAGAACCTCCGCTTGCTAAGGGTAAGTCGTATGCAAGCTGGTCAAAATCACCAGCCGCAGGTGGGTTTATACTACCTTGAGGCAAGAAAGTACCTCGCTGTTGGGCTGATAACAACAGAGTTCTCATGTTGCTCGATCCACCAGCAGCTGAATCAATACTTAGTCTGACGTATCCTCGAATTTCAGTATTTCGATTGGTGATGACGCTGCTCTGTGTCACATCTGGTAGCAGTAAAAATAGTCCTGTATCCAGCGCTGGAAGGTCAAAAATATATGTACGTACACAGGGAAAGCTAGATATTGGAATTAGTTGGTTATTTGTACCATCGACATCCCAGAATGCAACTATCGGACTGGAATTAAAGTCGGGAGTACGAGCTTTGAATGTCAGTCTAATTTTTAAGTTGCTAAAGCCAGGGTTCGAGATTGTCAGGAAATAACCTTGAATAACAGTCCGATTTGGTGATGAAGCACTAGTAATAATGGGCTTTACTAGCAGTTCGTAAGTAGAAACGTTAATTGTGGAAACCATTGTGTACTTTGTAAATAACAGTAAAGTTGGTTAATTTTGAGGATGTTTAAAAGGTATTATGATTAACATAAAAATTCTAGAAACTTGATTGATTTCTAGTTTTTAAGAAGTTTGAAATAACTTCTATAGACCGTTTAAACTTCCTCTTACTTTTAGTTTGAAATAGAACATTGCAGTTCGGCATCACCCTAGTGGGTAATTTATATAACGGCTCTTTTGTATTTTTTATGCCGATTAAATACTCGTTCGGCTCAAAATTATTAAGTCAACGGTTTTTGCAACTGAGTTTGTAGAGATTGCTCGGAATCAACGATAATGCCTGGATAATCTCTATTAACTACAAATTGTGAATTTGATGATGAATTCTGCCACAATACCCAACGGCTGCTGTAAGGAAGCGAAGCAAAGGTTGAAGGATTTTGAGTTAACCAAATTAACGGTTTGTGGGTAGGTTGCGGTTTCATGGTTTCATCTTGGGGACGAATTGCCGCTAGAGCTTCCAAAACATCTCTTTGTTTATTAATTAATCCCGTTGCAGCCGTCCACAACTGCACCTGCATCTGCTGTTTATGTGCGTAGAAATACATCGAAGCTGCGGTAATTACTGCCTGTTCAAAATTGTTTTCTTCCCAATCACCATTATCTAAAGCAATAATAATTTCCTGTCCGCTGGTCAACATTTCTAATTCCCGTACTCGTAAATCCCCGTAACGAGCGCTACTACGCCAGTGAATCAACCGTAAAGGGTCGCCCACACGGTAAGGACGTAAAGAACGGGTGAGTCCTTGAGTAGCTGTCTGTAACGGGTTGCCGCGAGGTTGTCCTTTGATGCTATCTTCCTTGCCCATGTCATCTACTAAAGGACACGATTTGAGCGGTAAAACTTTGGGGTAAACAATTGCGATCGCGCTTAGTTGACGCTGACGGCGACTCCAAAATAATCCTAGAGGTGCAGCGGTAGCTAATTCTACATTTTGCCAGCGGTAAATACCCCGACGTTCGGTAGGCTGATAATATACCCAGCTATAACTAGTTTGCGGTAAAATAGTTTCGATGGGGTGTAGCCGTGGTTTATTTAAAACGAAAGGTAATTTATCTTCTACTTGTAATAAAGAAATCGGCTTTTTAGTTTGATTAAAAATTTCTAATTCAACAGTTAGATCGTCACCAGCAGTAACTGGTTGAATAGCGCGTCGTTTGAGTACCAAACCCGTTAAGTATTTCGGGGGTAAAACAGCAGCATAGCCCAACAAAGCAAAACTCACCCCGCTGATAACGTACAACCAGCCAGCCATAGTATTCATAGCTGCCCCGAAAAAGCAAACTGCAATTCCTGCTAAAACCAAACCGCTATATGCTGGAGCGCAGAAACGAGATTCAAACCAATAAGCGATGCGACGAACCATGTTTATGAAAAGGGTGTAAAAAGGTACCACGGTTTTAGCATTTTTTGGAAGCGGGTAGGGAATTAATATTTTGGATTATCTGTAAAAAAATCCCTCAGACTGGAAGTCTGGGGCTACACAAACAAAGCCCCTCCGGGTTCGGCAGTCTCCCCTCAACGGAGGGAACCTCCGCACGGGGCTGCTCTCACCACCTGCGTGGGCTAATATTATGCATTTTAATATAAAATATTTTGGATGTTCTTTAACTCCTAACTCCTAACTCTTAACTCCTAACTCTTAACTCCCATCCCCAACCACTGATACCAATCTTCTAACCCCTCTCCCGTCATCGCAGAAACTTGAAAAATCAGCATATTTGGATTAACTTCTTGTGCGTATTCGATACATTTTTCAATATCAAAGTGCACGTAAGGTAACAAATCTATTTTCGTAATTATCATCACGTTGCTAGCGCGAAAAATATGGGGATATTTGATTGGTTTATCCTCCCCTTCCGTAACCGAAAGAATAGTAACTTTTGCTTGTTCTCCTAAATCAAATAAAGCCGGACAAACTAAGTTTCCGACATTTTCAATCATTACTACCGAACCAAGGCTAGGATTAAGCTGTTGTAAGCCTTTTTCAACCATCAATGCATCGAGATGACAACCAGTTCCGGTATTAATTTGCACAACTTTGCAGCCGGTTGCTTCGATTTTTTTGGCATCGTTAATTGTTTCTTGATCGCCTTCAATTACACTGATAGTTAATTTATTTTTTAAATCGTTAATAGTACGAGTTAATAAAGTGGTTTTTCCAGAACCCGGAGAACTCATCAAATTTAACGCGAGAATATTTCGACCTTTAAACCATCCGCGATTTTGGGCTGCGATTAAATTATTTTTAGCTAAAATATCTTGTTCTAAAGATATAGTTGTATGATGAATTTTTGCATGAACTGATGCATCGTTAATCGTATCGTGATGAGAATGATTAATTACCGTGCCATCGGGTAGGGTATGAGTATGATGATGAGAATTAATTGCTACTACTTCACCAGTTTCGAGATGAGTAATATTAGCGCTATCATCCGAACAGCCGCAGGTTACACACATAATTCTTCTACTTCTATTTCCTTAATTTTTAATTCTTCTCCAGCGATTAAATCCAATTGCGTACTACCACAATTACATTTACCAAAAGGTTTTTCTAAAATAATTTCTGTACCACATTGACGACAAATAGCTAAACCAGGAGTTTCGATAATTTCCAACTTTGCCTTTTCTAAAACCGTATCTTGAGAACAAATATCAAAGCAAAACTGCACGGAATCTGGCATGATTGCTGATAGCTTACCGATTTCTAATAAAACGCGCTGGACTTTTTTTCCTTGAGCGTATTCGTTAACAATTGATACTATATTTTGAGTAATTCCAAGTTCGTGCATATTCTAAAGGTCAAAGGTTAAAGGCTAAATAAATAAATAACTTCCTAACTCCTAACTATTTATTAAACCCCAATTGAGATCGTAATTAATACGATCCAATGGTTAGAAGTCAGGTTTTTAGAACAAGTATCTGTAATACGCGCAACGGGTAGTATAAAAACCCGACTTTTCAACGACGAGTGTCGCGTCTCAAAGCTGGTCTAGAAGTCGTTTTAATCCGTCATCACGTATAATGGCGGTTACTATATGGGTACCTGACTTACGCAGAACTATACTATAGTAATCCTACTTGAATCTTGCTAAGTATACTTAGAATAAAAGCTTTATATAGCAGGCTTAGAGCTAAATTATTTTTTCAAAAATCAAATAGGAGTCCTATAGTTTGATTACCAATTACCCATTACCCATTACCAATTACCCATTACCCATTACCCAATTTATTAACAAATTCTTGGTAATTGTTCACCGACTAACATATCAATAATTCTTTCGGCACCAAAGCTAGTTTTTAAAGATACTATTCCTTGGGGTGAGTCAGTGACTTTACCGATGATTGACGCATTTTTTCCTGCTGGATGCGATCGCATTGCTGATAAAACTTTGTCGGCATTTTCGCTTGCTACAGCTACTACTAATTTACCTTCGTTTGCTAAGTATAATGGTTCTAAACCTAAGATTTCACAAACTCCTTTGACTTCTTCACGAATTGGAATGGATTCCTCTTCAAGATAAATTCCGACATTAGAAGTTAAAGCAAATTCGTTTAAAACTGTAGCTAATCCACCTCTCGTTGCATCTCGCATTGCATGAATTTCAGGACAAACATCGAGTATTCTCGCAACTAAATCGTGTAATGGCTGACAATCGCTTTCAATATCGGATTCTAAAGCTAATTCACCACGAGCAATTAAAATTGCCGCACCGTGATTGCCGATTTCACCATTAATAATTATCGCATCTCCAGGTTTGATATTGTTAGCAGAGATACAAATATTTGAACTAATAACCCCTATTCCAGTTGTGTTGATAAACAGTTTATCTACAGCACCTCGATTAACAACTTTTGTATCGCCAGTGACAATTTCTACCCCTGCTTCTTGTGCTGCTGTTTGCATACTTTGAGCAACACGGCGTAATGTTTCTACAGATAAACCTTCTTCTAAAATTACGCTACAGGTTAGATATAAAGGTTTTGCACCGCCGACAGCTAAATCGTTTACTGTACCGTTGACGGCTAATTCTCCAATATTACTACCGGGAAAAAATAAAGGGTCTACAACATAAGAATCAGTCGTAAAAGCTAGTTGATTTCCTAGCTGCATCAAGCTTGCTAAATCGAATTTAGCTTGGTCTTCTAATTGCGATAAAGTTGGATTATTAAAAGTAGTAACAAAGATATCATCAATCAAATCGCGCATTGCTTTTCCACCGCTACCATGAGCGAGGGTGATGTGAGTATCTGTTACTTTTGCTTTTCGTCGGCGGTTTTTTTCGAGGTTTTTAAAGAATTGATTTTGTGGGAAAATTGGCATTTTATATGTTTTAATTAAAAGTTGATAATTTTTCCTTGATTACCCATTCGTTTTTATTCCACCGTATTTGTAATAAGCTGCACAAGCACCTTCGGAGGAAACCATACAAGAACCGATGGGTTTTTCTGGGGTGCAAGCTGTACCAAATACTTTGCATTCCCAAGGTTTCAAAACACCTTTGAGAATTTCTCCACATTGACAGGCTTTATGGTCGGATATTTTTAAATTAGGAATAGTAAATTTAACTTCTGCGTCGAATTTTGCATATTCGGAACGAATTTTTAAACCAGAGTATGGTATTTCATCTAAACCTCTCCATTCAAAAGTTTTTCGGACTTCAAATACCTTATTTATAGCTGCGATCGCTTGTTGATTTCCTTGGGCTTCCACTAAACGGCTATACTGATTTTCTACTTCGCAACGATTTTCTACAAGCTGCCATAGTAACATCCAAATTGATTGCAAAATGTCTAAAGGTTCAAAGCCAGAAATAACGATTGGTTTTTGATATTCTTGGGAAATAAACTCGTAAGGATTTGACCCTATGACCATACTCACATGACCGGGACCGACAAAACCATCTAACTGTAAGTCTGGATTATCTAGTAATGCTTTGAGTGCGGGAATCACTAATACGTGATTGCTGAACATACTAAAATTTTTAATATTTTCTGCTGCTGCTTGCAGGATTGTCAAAGCTGTGCTGGGTGCGGTGGTTTCAAAACCGATCGCAAAGAATACTACTTCTTTTTCAGGGTTATTTTTAGCAATTTGCAAACAATCTAATGGTGAGTAAACCATACGAATATCAGCACCCTGGGCTTTAGCTTGGAGTAAACTAATTTTTGAACCCGGAACCCGCATTGTATCGCCAAAGGTTGTTAAGATAACGTCAGGATTTTGAGCAATATAAATTGCATCATCTATTTTACCTTTTGGCATTACGCATACAGGACAGCCGGGACCGTGGATTAATTCAACTGAAGATGGTAGAAGTTCTTCAATACCATATTTAAAAATAGAATGTGTATGTCCCCCGCAAACTTCCATGATTTTGACGGGCTTTTTAAGTAAATTTCCTAACTTTTGAATTTGCCATTCTAAGGCTTCGGCTTTATAAGTGTCTCGGAATTCATCAACGTATTTCATAATATTTTTTCAGAGAGAGAGAAGAGAAAGAGGAAGAATTCTGGTTTTAAAACATATTATCTTTATTAAACGCAAAGGAGCGCGGAGGAAAGCGCAAAGGAACACAGAGTAAGATGATTTTAATTTTAATAATCAACCATTAGCTCAGCCATTTCTTGGAGTAATTGCAGTGTTTCTGCTGCATCTTTTTCGTTAATTCTATTCATTGCAAAACCAACGTGAACTAATACCCAATCTCCAACACACGATTCGGGGGAATGTTCTTCGTCTACTATACAAGCGATGTTAATTTGACGTTTTACACCGCTTACTTCAACTGTTGCTAGTTTATTCGTAACGTCGATTATTTCTATTATTTGACCGGGTATTCCTAGACACATTTTATAATTGGTAATTCGTAATTGGTAATTGGGGATTGGGGATTGGTAATTGGTAATTGGGTATTGAGAGCAGCTAGGGAGCAAGATAGCGGACACTACAAATTATTTATGAATCTTTCCCCCTATCCCCCCATCTCCCCATCTCCCCATCTCGCTGCTGCAATTACTGCTTGTCCGAGGGATAAACCACCGTCGTTACAGGGAACTAAACTGTGAGTGAGTACGCTGATTCCGGATGCTTGTAAGCGGTTGGTAACTTGTTCTAATAAAATACGATTTTGAAATACTCCTCCTGTTAGAACTACGTGGTTGATCGAGTGTTGTTTACATAGGGTATCGACTGTTTTCGCAATCGCGATCGCCAATCCTACATGAAACTTTGCAGCTATAATTTTTGCGGAAGTTTGCTGCTGTAAGTCTTTAAGTAGTGCTTTCCACATGGGATGCGGGTCTATATAATAAATGCTATCTAAAAAGTTCAGTTTAAAAGGATAAGTTAGCGTTTCTTTACGTTTATTTAACAGTTTTTCATCAATTAAGGCTTCCATTTCAATTGCAGCTTGTCCTTCGTAACTACATTTTTCTCGGCAAATTCCGATGGCTGCTGCAACTGCATCAAATAATCTCCCCGTTGATGATGTTAATGGTGTATTTAATGATTTATCTCGAAGTTGATTGAGAAGTCTTAGTGGTTTTTGAGCTAGGTATTTGATAAGTTCTAAATTCCCATACTCTTGTTCAATTTCCGACCAAGTAAATGCGGATATCAATTGAGCATAGATATTACGCCAAGGTTGATAACTTGCTTTTTCTCCACCTATTAAGGCAAAGGGTTTAAGCGTCGCGAGTCTGGTAAAATTATGATAATCTGCTAATAAAAATTCTCCTCCCCAAAGGGTATTATCTTCACCGTAACCCAAACCGTCTAAAGCAATACCTAATACGGGTTCTGAATCTAAAGATAATTGATTTTCTGCCATACAGGCAGCTATATGGGCATGATGATGCTGAATATTATAGAGTTCAAGTTGATTTGTAACTGCTAATTCTTTACCTAATTTAGTGGATAAATATTCCGGATGTTTATCTACAGCTACAGCTTCCGGTTGATGTTCAAATAAATTCAAATATAAATTCAGTGTCTCTTGATAACTTTTAAAAACTGCCGCGTTTGCTAAATCTCCTAAGTGCTGAGATAAAATTGCTTTTCCATCTCGTACCAAACAAAAGGTATTTTTTAACTCGCTACCCATTGCTAAAATTTGCGGTGCATTTTCAAAACCTGACGGTAAATTTATTGGTGCTGGACTGTATCCTCTAGCTCTACGAATAATTTGGATTTTTTCTCCAACAATTCTTACTACCGAATCATCAACTCCGTTAACAATCTCTCTATTATGAAACAAAAAATAATCAGCAATTTTATGTAGTTTTTCTCGCGCTTGATTATTATCAACACATTGCGGTTTACTGGATAAATTACCGCTAGTTAATACAATGGGACGATTCATTCTCCTTAAAATTAAATGATGTAAAGGTGTATAAGGTAGCATGAAACCCAAAGTGTTTTGTCCGGGTGCTATTGAGGGGGAGAGGGGAGGATTGGGAGAGGGGGAGATGGGGGGAATCTTAATTAGAACAATTGGTGCGATCGCACTTTGGAGTAATTCTTTTTCTTTGGTAGTTGGTTTGCAGTATTGTTCGATTACTTGTATATCTCGTACCATCAAAGCGAACGGTTTATCATCACGTTGCTTACGCGATCGCAGTTTTTCGACTGCTACATTATTGGTAGCATCACAAGCAAGATGAATTCCACCCAAACCTTTGATTGCAACTATTTCACCTTTTTGCAATAAAGTACACACAGCATCAACATCATCCAACATCGAAAACATCGCAGCAGTGAAGGGTTTTCCGTCAGCACGTTCCAACCAAGCTTCAGGACCGCAAGTATAGCAAGCTACTGGTTGTGCGTGAAAGCGACGATTTTCGATGTTTGCGTATTCCTGACTGCATTGTGGACACATTGCAAACTCTGCCATGCTGGTGTTATTGCGATCGTAAGGAATAGCGTTAATAATACTAAATCGCGGTCCGCAGTGAGTACAATTTGTAAAAGGGTAGCGATAGTAACGATTCAGAGGATCGAAAATTTCTTGTTTGCAGTCTTCACAAGTTGCAGCATCAGCAACAATTTGTGTTTTGATCGCGGTATCAATACTATCAGAAATGACAAAATCATTAAATACTAACTTTTGTTGAAAAGGAATTCGCCTTAACCGATTAATATTAGCTAAAGGAGGAGATTCGCTCTGTATTCTTTTGATAAATTCTTCGATACACTCCTTACTACCAAATACTCTAATTAATACACCTTCACCATCATTACAAACGTCACCCTTTAATTTTAAATCTTTAGCAATACGGTAAACAGTAGGACGAAAACCGACTCCCTGAACGGTACCATAAATTCTAATTTCTTCAGTATACATATTATAAGCAAACATATTGTAGGGTGTGTGACTAGGCTGTTGACTTTGATAGTATTTTCCTATTTTTTATTCATGCAACTTTTATGTCAGCTATAATCACAACATTTTGAACCTCACTCCATCCTCCGGACACCCTTAATAAGGAGAGGGGAAGGGGGTGAGGTCTAGGCTAGATTGGAGATGAGGGATTTGTGATGATTTTTTAGCACTCAAAAACCTACAGAATCAACAGCCTAGTGTGTGACGCTTAGAAAAATCTAGTAAATCAACGAAAATATTAGTTACGTCACGCACCACATTTTGGGAAGATAAAACAGCTAATAAGATGGTGCGTTACGGGATGATTGAATTAATAATTTCATATTTAATTTATCTGAGCCGTAACACAATGGCAATATTGGGGGAAGAAAATCTACACCCCAATTTGCCTCCCCTACAAGGTGAATTATTTTAATTAATTTTCCATAACAAAACTCTGTTATTTCCAGAATCAGCTATAACGGCCATATTCTTATGGACATTTATACCATAAGACCAATTTAAACTATTACGAGTTGGTAAACCATAATCGCGATTCTCTCCTTTACTTTGAAAATCATTTTGCCCTATTACCAAATCGGCATCAGCACCTTGTAGCGATAAAATTGATTGTGGTCTTTTCCATGCTAATAATCGGGAATTAGCTGTATCGGTAACTAATAACCAATCTTGAGTAGCAGCAACACCATAAGGCATACTTAAACTATTCGCTTTAGGAAAATAAACACCTTGATTCATTTCTACTAAATCAAAGTTTTTTTGTCCCAAAACTACCCGACAAGGAGTATTATTTTCAGTAGGTATTCCTTGCCAAATCATCACCCGATTATTACCCGCATCCGTAACAACCAAATTGTCTCCCCAAACAGAAATATCGTGACACCAACGCATAGTAGAAGCTGTCGGACTACTACCACCATTTTCATCGCGAGATTGCATATCAGGTTGTCCTAAAACAACATCCGCAGGTTGTCCATTTTCTTGTGGTAATTGATTCCAAATTAACAAACGACGATTTCCCGTATCGGCAACAAATAGCTTTCCTTGATGATAGAAAACCCCATAACACCAGTTTAAAGTATTTGCCGCAGCAGTTAAACCGCGATTGGGTTGATTACTGTTAAAATCAGCTTGTCCTAACACTAAATCAGCCGAAACATTACTCTCTTCTGGCAAAATTTTCCAAATCAAAACCCGATGATTCCAAGCATCAGCAACGACTAATCCTTCACCACAGCTACAGATTCCCGTAGGAACATTTAATGTATTTCTCCCCAGTTTAGCTTTTGCATTTTGTCCTTCAGAATTGAAGTTTGGTTGTCCGATTACCCAATCAGCAGGTTGACTATCTGTAGTCGGTAAATTTCGCCATCCTAATAATCGATGATGTCCCGTATCTGATACCCAAAAAGGACCAGTTTCTGAGATTAAACAAGCGCTTCGAGGTCCAAACATTTCGATATTGCTTGGTGCGAGAGGTACAGTTAATTCACCTAGTTTTGGAATTTTTCCTAAAATTATTTCTGCACTCGCTTTAAATATTTTATTCTGGTGATGAGATTGATTCTTTAACATTAATAACTTGCAATTAATTATAAATCTTATTTAAGATGGATTCGGTGGTTTAACTAATTCATGATATAAAAGTAAACCGTAAACTACCTCATCTTGAACAGCATTTTTTAAAGCCCACATCGAATCTTGCTTGAGACTTTTTATCATCCGAGTTAAAGCTTCTTTATGTAAATCCTCAATTGCCCTTTTTAAACCTGCTGCAACGCATCGTTGACTTTCATCCCATTCCGAGATTATTACTTCAAAACGTTTGATTTCTTCGACTAATTCTTCAATATTTTTCATTAAATATATTTACAGCGCAATGCCGCGTAAATGAGGTACATTCACCCTGCTCCCTATTCCCTATTCCCTATTCCCTGCTCCCTATTCCCTATTCCCTATTCCCTGCTCCCTATTCCCTAACCTACTTTTATTTCATTTTCAAATCCTTTAATAGAAACGGCATGAATAAGCCACCGACAAAACTGGAGATGACCACTGGTACCCAAAAAGGTATTGCTGTTTGTGCGAGCAAAAACAGTAGTACAAAAGTTATACTAATGCCAATTGAAGTTTGTTTAACATAATACATATTGTCCCGCATTAGCTTTCCTTTGAAAAACAATTTTGCGGAAAACCAGCCTATTTCTAACATAATTACTCCTAAGAATTACTTAATAAATTCAGTACTATTAATCCTAATATTGCACCAGGAATAACACCAGCCGGACCAAACAAACCACCTAAAATAGCAGCAAAGTTATATCCTAATTCTTCTCCTGCTAAAAGCATTCCTCCAATTGCACCACCAATCATTGATACAACTGTTGCCACAACAAACCAGATAAAACCAGTTAACAAATTTAAGTCACCAGTCATTAAACTAGTTAGCATTCCGCTTAAATCGTAATTCGTTAAAATATCAGTCATTCGATTTTGGATTTTAGATTACTCTACGAGAAGACGCTTCCGCGTCAATAGATTTTGGATTGTCCTCTTTTTTTATGAAGAGGTCATTTTTGAATTACCAATTCTTTCAACGTCTCAGATACAGCTTGTGCTTGTTGAATCTGTCCGTATTGAGTAAATATTTCTAAAGCTTGCTGATAGTAATCCCGCGCTTTTAATAGATTTTGCTGATTACCAGCTTCCGGTCTGCGAGGCTTATCTGGTAAATTAATTAAAGCGTTGGCTTTGTTAGAAATAGTGTTGGCATATTCAATAGGCGTATTTTTCGCATTCCGCACTTTTAATGCTTCATCATAAGCTGTTACAGCCCGCAAATTGTTCTCGAAGGGATGAGAAGAAGGTAAATATTGCAGTGCATTACCTAGGTTATTTTGCAACATCGCATATTCCCTTGGATGCTCTTCGAGATTAATTCGTTTCAAGGCTACTTCAAATGACTGCACCGCTAAACCTTCAAATAAGTACTGCTCTTGCGAACCCGCAGACATTGACAGATACGCGATCGCAATATTATTGTGTAATATCGCATATTCCTGCGGGTGTTTATCCCAGTCAAAAACCTGTAAAGCCTCTTGATAAGCTTGAATGCTATCTGTCATTCGTGCCATATTAAATGACGCTAATGATTGCAACACCAAGCCTAAATTCATCTGTGCTTCTGCTGTCTCGTCGGAGCAAGGGGCTAATTCTTTGAGTATCGGTAGCGCTTGTTCGTATGCGGTTTTCGCGCTTAAAAGCAACTCTACATTTTCTTCCGGAATTGCCTGCAACACTCCACCCTTACCAACTTTTGCACGCGCTTTATACAGAGGAAAATCCTCTTTGCATAACTCCTGTGCTTTGTCATACAGCTTTATAGCATTGTACAAATCATCAGCAGTTTTAGGCTTTTTTACAAAACCTTGTGCTACCTCAATCAGCATCTCTATTTTTTCTTGCGCTGTAGCTGAAGCATCGGTAATTGCTTCCATAGCTGCTTTCACAGCCGAATCAGTGATGCTATTGTTCATTACCATCTATATCCTGAAGTGGACAGGGAAAGATGCTTGTTTCCTGCATCATTTTATGAGGTTTTAGTTTAACCTTTGGCTCCTACAAGCTCGGATCGAAGACAAACCTTTGTCCTGGAATTATGGTTTCTAGGGTTGCCCTTCGCAATTAAGTTCATTCAAAATCCGACTATATTTACCATATTATATTCTTAGATAAGTCATACGAACAACTTATTTAAATTCTTTAAAATATATTTTTTCAATATTTACTGATAATAAGTAGCAATAAAAGGTGATTTTATTTATATCATCATAACTTGGCTTACTAATTTATTTTATCGGTATAGCAAACAAAAGCTGTTTAGTCATTTATAAGTAAAACCTTGTATATTTATTTGACAATATTGTTTTCAAACAACTATTAATTAACACTAAATATTATAAATGTACCTATATATTATGATTAGCCATTTTATTGTTATTGTATGATTAATAACTCTTTAGTAAAAATTAATAGTAATAATTATTAACAAAATAGAAAAGTTTATGTAAACAGCGAGCAACAAAATCGAAAACCGATTGATATTAAGTAGCATAGAGATAATAGGTAGAAGATATTTAGTGCTAACTAATAATTAATAACTGATAGATGGCAAACTTATTGTGGTTACAAGGTGGTGCTTGTAGTGGTAACACCATGTCCGCCGTATATTCTCTATAGAACAAATTTTTTTGCCCAAAATTGTAGCGATCGCTGAATCGGGTAAGGTTTGGAAGCCGCTTTCCTCCTCTCCCCTAAGAACCGTGCGTGAAACTTTCACCTCACAAGGTTCAGAATGTACCTGTTTATGACACCCTGTGTGTAAGTGCTTCAAGTTTTCTGAGTCGTCAGTTCCACCTTATAAATGCATAAATTACGCTTCCGAATTTCTATAACTATGTAATTAATGAGATTTTAATTTAAGTAAGTAGGTGGGGAAATTTATAACTATGTTATTGCGTTAGAGCAACCTACTTAATAATTTCTCAATAATTAGCGATCGCTAAAACTTAAATATCTCAACCCATATATTATTCAAATTTTATTGAAAACAAGCCCCGACATCGAGCCGGGGTCTTTGTTTGTGTTGCCTATATAGCTTGTTCCAAGACCAAATGCGATGTCTGCGGCGGAGCTTCGCTCATCGCATTGCTCCCATGCTTCTATTTATAATCTGAAAAAATATTCACAAAATTTATTAGATAATCCACAATCAACTAATACTTTATATTCAGTATTTACTAATAATAAAAACTCATAAAAATTATAATTTATATTAACTATATTTATATTTTTAGGTAACTGTAAATACTGCTCTTACCAGACAAACGAATATTAATAATACTATCTGGCAGACAATCAGTAATTGTACGGTACTAACTTGTGTGATGTATGGCGGAAAATAAATCTATAACCACAAGACAATCTTAACTTTATGGCAGACAGAATAGAAGATAATAAATTATTATCGGCAGACAGTACGGCAATAAATACAAATGGTTCGTCAGATAATCTACAATTTACTAATACAATTACACCTGATAGTTTACCCGACAATGACCAAACTATACCCGATAGTTCGCCAGATAATACGGTAGGCGACAGTCAAAGTTCCGATAATTTATCAAGAATTCCCATCTCAGATTTTTTGAAAAAATATAACAATAAAGATAACCAGTCCTCGACAAATGCTACAACCGTATCGTCAAAGGCATTGGATACGGCAGGTAATGCGGTAGATACAACATCAGTAGAAACTTTACCACTCTTCAGAACTTTGGCAATAAAGTTAGGACAGCCATCTTCGTTTCGATAGTTTTGTTCTTCGCCATTGCAGATATGTGTGGCTATACCTCTATCAAAAGCAACTTGAGCGGCTTCTTGACGGATGCAGAAAGAGGGTTTATGACGTTCAAAATTAGTTTCAGAACCGAGTTCTCGACAATTTTGATTGCTCACGATTTATTACTTAAAATACCTCTTAGGGAGGATATGAATATTCTTGCAAATCATCCACTATTTAACTTGGCTTACTGAAAAATAGATGTAATATTTTACTATTAGCATGAATAAAGAGAATCAAGAACCAAAGAAAGCTAATACAGAAGACCTAAAATCTGATGATTCTTCCCGTTCTCCAGGAGTTGATAGAGGTTCTCCGGGAGTTGACAGAGATTTGGGTAATTCGGAAAACGCACCTAAAAAGAAGAATACAGAGGAGCCGAATCAAAAAAGTTAATACTACTCGTAAACTATGACGATGGGTATTAATTGCTTTAAGTATCTGTTGAAAAAATTTCTGGCGATCGCTTCTGTATCGCTAGATATTTGAGATTGTTCGGCGATATTCACAAAATACCTCTAGTTTGATGTCTTTAGTAATATTTCATTGTCTTTCAAAATTGTTGTTGGTGCGTGACGCTACATAGATTCTGGGTTTGAAATAATATATTTTCGTTGCGTCACACACCCTACATGGGATGATTTGGTTTGCTGTCTTCAGTGCGCTTAATCCTTCTGCATCGCTGAAGTAACTCATACGATCTTCATTTCATTCAGCAAGCCCTATTTACTCTTTATCCTTTACTAAAAGCAATGTAGGTTTTCGTTCTAATGTTTTCACTCTTTCTTGTAAATTTGCAATTTCTTGCTGCTGCTGTGCAATAACATCTTGCAAGGTGGAGTTTGTACGTATATGTTCTTTTAATACATTGGTTAATATCGCGATAATCCCCGTAGAATTTAGCATCGTTTTATCTGGGGAAGTAAATAAATCGGGAGATTGTTCGGCGATAAATCCTGCGTGTATTTTTTTTGTTTCGTCTGTGTTATATCTATATTTAACTGGTTTTAAAATTTCTAAAATTTCTAGACTTTCTAGAATAGTAAGGTCAGTAATATCATCTTTAGATTGTTGTGAAGAACGCTGCATAGATTCGTTAAAGACTATAGTATTAGTGACAAAAGTACCGTTAACATAAAGTTGAGCTTCTTCGGCTTGTTGATTATCTTCAGGTGCTGTACCACCAATATTGACTTTACCTTCAACTAACAGACCATTTTTTGGTGCAGGTTT
>NZ_JAYGHM010000003.1:99275-122401 GCF_034931125.1 Rivularia sp. UHCC 0363
TTTTCTGGTGCGGCTTTACTATTTATATAAGAGGAACCAATTATAGTACTTCCGGCTACTTCTAAAAGGGTATTTCCACTTGGCTCTTGTGGAGTTCCAATGCTAACTTTACCCGATGTAGTCGCTAAGAATGCACTGTTGCTTACCTGAAGTTGACCATCGGATACCTGAGTCAATTTTCCAATTGCTAAACCACCTTTTGAAATCGCAACGGGGTTATATAATGCAATTCCGGGATAAGCCGAATCTGGATTTACTCTTAGCCAATCTTTGGCATTTGTTTCTATAATTCCCAGTAAGTCGGCGCTTTTAATTCGAGAGCCTGTTATATTTATATCTGTAGCGTAAACCTCGCCATCTATATAAGCGTCACCCTTAGTATAAAGTTGAGCATCTTTAGCTTGTTGATTATCTTCAGGTGTACCACCAATATTGACTTTACCTTCAACCAAAAGACCATTTTCTTGTGCGGTTTTACTATTTATATAAGAGGAACCAATTATAGTACTTCCGGCTACTTCTAAAAGGGTATTATCGCGTTTTTGCTGTGGAGTTCCAATGCTAACTTTACCGGATGTTACTGCGAGAAAAGCATTTTTATTTACTTTAAGTTCACCTTCGGATATTTTTATTAATTCTCCAATTGCTAAACCACTTGAAATCGCAACGGGGTTATATAATGCAATTCCGGGATAATCTGAGTCTGGATTAATATTTAACCAATCTTGGTTTGTAGTATCAACAATTCCCCTATTATCTGCATTTTTAAGTCTATCTCCAGTAATTTTGATATTGCCATTCACTTCTAATTTGGCTGTGGGGTCTGGATTTTGCGTTCCAATACCAACATTACCTTTAATTGCTAAAGCCGCACTTTGGTTTATCTCGTTATAACCAATCCCAACTTTTCCCCCATTATTTATTACGAGTTTTTGATGGGGTATATTTGTCCCAATACCGAAGTTTCCTTGGGAATTGACGATGATTTTGGGGTTATTTTCATAATCTGCTAGCAGCATTATCGGTTGCTGATAGCTAAATTTAGATGTGGGAATTGCCGTAAATTCAGGGGAAACCTTCAGAGATTGTTTATTTGCACCCGAATTATCGTTTTCAACTTGGGTCACAATGCTGGTAAGGGGATTACCTGCGTTTAAGGGATTAATGGTGATGGTATCCCCAACTTTTAATTTTTCTCCTGAATCAGTAGAAACTTTGATCGTACCGTTTTCGCTAGGCTCTACACTTAAAGATGTTGGTGGTGTTCCTTGCAGGTGTAATCTAGCATCTGGTTCTGCTAGCAAATGCTTGCCATTTTGTGATATTTCTGTACCTATACGGACTTTACCAGGAATAAATTTGGTACCAGTATTGTCTTGAGTGGGAATATTTTTTCCGGTGATATAAAGATTATTTTGGATTTCTAGTTTACCCGTGATGATTCCCCCTGCTTTATCTAAAGCACGAGACAGGGGTGCAAAGGTTGAACGTAAATCCTCTTCTAAGTTGAAGTTATTGCCGTCATAATATAATAATGCCAAAGGAGAGTAATGATGTTCGATTCCTGCTGGGGTTTGAGGTAAAGCACTGCCAAAATCACCAATGATATTAGTACCATTAACTTTTACTTTGCGTGTGGGAATCAGCCAGTAATCCCCGGTGCGATATACAATATCTCGATCTTGTTCGGATTCTGCGGAAAAATTAACTTCAATTCCATCTATAGAAACCGTTGCGTTTTTAGTCATTCCATCCCAAGCTGTAACTTTGGGATGATATTTCTGAGGAAAATAATTGCTGTCAATCGGTTTACCTTCAACAGTTGTAGGGTCAAAAGTAAGCTTGTCTCTAACAGCACCTTTGAGTTGCACCAAAGTACCCGGTTTACCCTGCAATACGAGCGCATCATCAGTAATTTCTACCCATTGATTTGCAGTGAAAGATTGGGAAGCATCGCGACTAGGGTTATTGAGACCGATCTGGTTTCCGACAATTTCCTTGATTGGGAAAACTGTACTACCATTATTCTTCGACCATTTAAAGCTGGCTGTTCCCAACTTCCCAGGTTGATGAATCTCTATACGATAAAGTTGATTGTCCCAATTTTGGTTGCCTTCTTTGATTTTAGCTGTCAGATATACTGGGGAATGATTAGTTTTTAGGTCTTGCTGCCATTTTTGAATTGCTAATTCCCGGTTTACTTCTTCTTTAGTTAAACCTGGGATTTTGTATAGCTTTACCTGCCATACTGTTTGAGTACGGGTAGTAGTATCATTTCCATTTAAGGCAACTTCGCGAATATTTGTATCTTCAATCGCAGTGATGTGACGCTGCCAAACATCTAGATAAGTAATATAGTATGCTTTTGGTGGTTTTTGGTCGGATTCTAATTTTATATCTGTTTGCAGTGCTTGCGGATAATCGGGTTGAGTTTTGTAGGTAATTACCCGACGCAGTTTATTAGTACTAACATTCTCTGCAAAACTTAATAAATTCTGACTTCGATCTACTGTGTTGATTTGCAGTTTCTTAATTGGTTGATTATTCTTGTCAAGAATTTCAACCCATTGCTCTGCTTCTAAAGGACGACCATCTACAATTAAACTTTTAACCGCAAATACGCTACTTGGATTATTAGTTTTTTCGACTGTAAAGGGAGTTCCAAAATCTAATTCGCAAAGTATACCATCAACGTAAAAATGACCGGGAGCGATTATTAAGTCTGTATGGTGGTCTGCATCTGCTGTAGTACTAATCTGAAAGCTATCTCTTACCCCTTCACGCACTTCACCCTTAACTGCACCGGAGACTCCAATCATATCTTGAGCAATGGACTGGTTAAAATAAGCGTGGATATCTGCTTGTTCGTTCCAGTCAGCATCTAATTGGACTCTCCCCTGCTGCATCAGCACGCTGGTATAGTGCTTTTGGGGTTTAAATGTAAACCTTGTAAAATCTCCCTTCATTACCTACTCCTTTATGTCTCGTAAAAAATGCCTACTTCTAAACCAAACCGCAAGTACTCTTTTAGACTAGCGTCTAAATTCGCCTGACGTTGCGGTTGCTTTAAATAACTAAATACTCCCATCTCCGAACCGTCTTCTGCACCAGTGCGAATTTCTACAGCACAGTTGTTACTCAATTGAGCATATGCGGGGTCGCCGTATTTACTCGAAGTAAATCTTGGTTGTATCCTTGATAGAACCAGCAGCTTATCTTGCACGTTTACCAAGCCGCGATTAAGTGACTTCCAATTTTCTAACCCATCGGATGAGTATATGATATTACCCACCTTTGTTCCGACATAAATACTGCGTTCTTCATCTTCATTTTTAATCACTAAGTCGGTTATATCCGTATCGCTTAAACCAGTATTAACTCGTTGCCATTTTCCTCCGCTATTGGCAGAATAAAAAATATTGCCACCAACTGTCCCTACTATTAAAAGTTTTTGATCGTGACTGCTTGCCGCAATGGCTGTAATATAAGGGTTGGTTAAGCCTTGATTTACCGCAGTCCAAATATTACTATCGTTATCAAAACTAAATACCCCTCCCCCTGATGTACCTACAAATGCTTGTCCGGTTGCGTCTACGGTTAAAGCTGTAATTTCCAAGTTTTCTAAACCAAAACTTATACCCAACCACCCTTCACCAGAATTGCGGGAACGAAAAACACCCCCTCCAGCGGTTCCTGCAAAGATATAGCCATTACCCGCAGCCAATGATGTAATGTAAAGATTTGTAATCCCAATATTGACAGCAGTCCATTTTTTTGAGTTTTCGGAATAGCGAAAAACACCACCTCCAACAGTTCCGGCAAAAATGTTTGTGTCATGAACGGCGAAAGCGGTAATATCTGTATTTAAAATTAAACTACTAATACTAAAGTCATTATCATCCAAATTTGGCTCGAAGGGAGTGTTAACTGAGCAGAAATTATTTGAATCAATTTGAGTTACAATTCTCTTCTGTCCGGCTGCGGTAATGATGTCGCCAATGCTCAATTCTTCAGTAAATTTCGTTTCGTTTCCTTTAACTATTCTACCGGCACTTTCAATTTTACCCGTTCCTTTCTTAGCTGCTATCTCTTCTTTTAAATTAAAATTTATCCAGGTATTGCCATTGTCTTCACTGCGGAAAATATCACCACCAATAGTTCCAGCATAGATATAGGGATTGTCGTAAATTAAAGCTGTGATATTAAGATTTTCTAAACCTTGATTAATTGGTTCCCATTTATTTTCATTACTTTCGCGATCTATTTGATATGAAAAGACACCCTTTCCAGCAGTACCAGCAATTAATTGACCGGGGGAAGAATCATTTTCAACTATTATTAAACAAGTAATCGCAGATGGTAATTTCTTAATATCGAATTGGGCTAAAGCTCGATCCGGTTGACATAAATAACGCCGGGGAGTTCGAGAACCATCTGGGACAAAACAAAAACGCATACAGCCAATTTGTTTACGTAGGGTTTTGACTCTACCAGTAAAAATGCTATCGCTGGCTTCTAAACTGCGTACTTTAGTGCTGCCAAATACAGTAGACTGCAAGCATTCAACGGCAGTACCCGGAGCAGCGATCGCAATTAACCCCTCTACATTTATACCTTGGGGGACTTCTGCACCCCAACCATTATCAATAATGCTGTCTTCAATTAATAGTTTTGGAACCGTATCGGCTAAATGTAATGCTCCACAAATACTACGATAAATACTAATAGTTAATCGCGAATTATCTAACTGAAAATTGAAGCTATCTTGATTGGGTTGCAAACACCCATCGGTAAGAGGATATTCATCCAAACATTGCCATTGAATTAACTCCCGGAACTGAGAAAATACCAATTGTGCTTGTTTAATAGCTATTTTCAACAATATATTTAAACTTTTGCCTGGAGTTCCTTTTCCTAATAAACTGCGAATTGCATTCAAAAAATAAATCGCGATCGCAATTAACGTCCAATCATCTGATGTATCATCATCTTCTACAACTTCCCAGGTTGCAACATTTAGCCCTCCTTTTTGAGGGACTAAAGTACAGTGATTAATATTTAAACTTCTTAAGCTCCCCGGTAATACCGTCAACTTACCTTCTATTAATAAACCTTCTAAAATTAGCTCACCGGGATTATTATTTAAAGGAGTTATACCTTGTACGTATAAATCACCTTGTAAATGAGGACGATAACCATCAGCAGCCATGATTTTAAATGTTTTATCTGCCGGGATTAAAACCGTTAAATCGCCAATATAACTTTTATTATCTGTAATAGTAATAACTGTCTGCGTTTGATCAAATGCTTCCTTTAAAGCAACTCCCAAATTTAGCCATTTATCTCCCGTACCATGACTAACCACCCGCAAATTAGGTAAACCTAACTGGGGTTGATGAGCAATAAATAGAATTAAAGTCTCTCCAGGAAAAGCGCTCACATCTAGCTGACAATCGTTTTCCAAACAAATGCTATCGCCGTTTTTATCCGTAACCGTTCCCGCTTTAACAGTTATGATCCCATCATCAAAAGAAACTCCTGCAACCAGCAATCCCTCATTATCTTTTACCTCTGCGCTCTCCGCGTCTCTGCGGTTTTTTAATCCGTAATCTTCTGCGAAAACAACAATTTCCCCAAGTACAACACCCCTACCTTGCTCTAAATACCTCCAGGCTTCCACAGAACGATTCCAATTATCAATTGTCGTACTTAAAGACTGATCTTGTGAATCCCTTGTAGAAACATCCGCTTCTACTGATAAATTTCTTTCATAGGAACCACCACCGATATCTCCACTAAAACCGTAAAAATAACTAACTTCAACTTTACAGGGTAATTGCGATGGGGGAAAAGCTAATCTTCCCGATTCTGGATCTACTGCTACTTTTTTGTTAGAGGTATTTTCCCAATTTACCGAAGTCCAATTATTGCTATTCTCTTCTTTCAATCGAGCAATTAAAATTTTTTCTGGGGGAATTGATTCTATTTTTTCGTCGATAAAAATTTCCAAAACCGGATTAGCACCAAAATAACCAATATTGCTGGGTTTTATTCCTTGTGATAAATTATTTATCTCCTTCTCCAAAGGAAGACGACGCAACAATGAGGGAACATTTATCTCCTCAGCCAAATGCAAAATATCTGTTTCAGTTTGCGGTTGGTTAAATAAAGGAAATTGCTCCAAACCAAGAGGACTAAAAGTATAATATTGCCCATCGGGTTCAGATTCAGAACCTTTCACCATCTTAGCTGTAGCTTTCTCAATCGGATAACTCTGCAATCGCCAAATATATAAACCGATATTAGCTATATTGTGAAATCCCCTACCCTCAACCGCATTACCAATATTTACACTATATGAAACCTGCTGTTCAAAAGGAGTACCGAGAAATTCCGGTTCCCCCGACTGACGCAAATTTACCGTTGTAATTTCGGGACGTATATGATTTATATTCTGAGTTGTAGCCAGACGCTGAAAAAATTCTACCGCTCTTGCTCGCCAATCGGTAATATCTCGCGTTAACTGTTCCAATACAGGTGCAGTACCTTTACGTCGTCGATAAGCGATAGTATTAGCTATATAAGCCCGTCGCTGCTGCTGACCGTAATTAATACTACTTTGAGCATACAGTTCCTCGACATCTAAAAGGTCGCCAATATAAGGTACCACCCACTCATCGCAAGTTTCAATAAACCAGTTTTCATAGAGATGATCGATATCCTCCTCCAAAACTTGCAGTTCGCGAGCGGCGATCGCCAATAGTGCCTTTAACGGTTCACCCTGAGCTTGGTCTCGGATTCGGTAAATTGCTGGCAGTAAGTTATACAAGCGTTCTTCGGGGGGATACTGATTCATGTGACTGGGATGGTGGTTAATTTAATATCTTGTGGATTCAGTAATAATAACTGGGCTGCTTGGGGCTGGTTGTTCTCTTCATCCCATCGGGCTAAATCTGCAACTAAGGACTGTTGTAAGCCTTTGCTACTACCCAATTTATACAAAGCATCTAAATCCACAGCCACCACTCCCTCGACCTGTTGAATGGTAGCAATTATTTCCGCAGCTGTGACATCCTGACCAAAACTGCGATTAACAAAGGTAAATTTTGCCTTTAAAGATGCAGTCACATTCTCAATTAATAATTCTTCCTGATAGCGGGGATCGAATTGTAACTTGGCTTCAAGATTAAAAAATTGCAGTCCGTAGGAATCCACCTCTACTAATTGCATGGGGTCGCGGTTATTGTCAATTGCTGCCACTAATTGTTTATAAAGGTTTGTATTCTCATCCACCGGAGAACCATCCGCAGCAGCTACAGTAATATGTACTAGCTGGCTTTGCCCATTCCACAGAGGAACGGCTTGCGCTTTACCAATACCAGCAAAGGCACGGGTAAAGTCTTCAAAGTCTTGTAGGGAGACAATTCTATCGAGGGTACGTACTTTCGATGGTGCTTTTTCTCTGGCACTATCTCGGCTTTCCGGAGGTGCAGCACCAGTAGCAGCAAGGGGATTTGTCACCTCTACAATACCCAAAGGTCTATCTTTAATTTGGGTAAGGCTCTCGGCAGCAACTTGCCCTTCTAAACCGATACCGCTACGATAGATAGCAGTAATATTTTCTTCCCCCGTGGGTAAACGAGCGCCATTTTCCCCGTCTCCAAAGGTAACTACCGGGGTACCATCATCAGTCAGACGAATAATATAGCCTTGGAGTTGAGTATCTTGCTGATATAAAGTATCAACTTGTTCCCACAGTACATTATTGACTCTCACTTCTAAGGTACTTTTAGCACCCGTAGCTGTAGGGGCAGATACGTAAGTTAGCGGCGGCTGTTTGAGAACAAAACTTTGATTAGCAATGGTACCATCACCACTACCCATGACTTCAATTACGCTTTCACCGTGGGTAGCCATAACTACGTTACCGTAAATCGTCACGGTTTCCGGGTCGTAAGCGTATTTTAATGGTTTATTTAAGGTGATAACGGGATGAAGCTGGTCTGTGGGTGGATTTTTAATCGTACAAACTTCGCTGACTATGCCATCTTCATCAGTTGCAGGCTGTAAGGAAAGTTTCTCGTTAATAGGAATTATAATATTACCAACAAAATTATTGATATCACGGACATACCACTTGTTATATTGTTCTTCTTGTACTGGTGGTGATATCACCCATAATAAATCACCTTTTTGTAAAGGAGTAGTATAAAAATTATTCTCAGAAATTAAAATTCCATTACCACCAGCAATCATTTTATCGGAATTGGGAAAAATGGCGATCGCTCTGACATTAGTATTAGTTAAACCATCGTTAATTGCAGCCCAAAGTTCGCCATTATTAAGGGAACGAAACACTCCCTGACTACCAGTACCGGCAAATATTTGATTACTATAATTAACAGCTAAGGTACGGATTTCTAAATCATCAAGATTAGTATTAACTTGCTTCCATCTTTTACCATTATTCTCGGAACGAAAGATACCGCTACCAGCAGTTCCAGCAAACAAAAGATTTTCTTCCCCAGATTGAACAATCAACAGCGAAGTGATATTGAGATTAGTTAACCCCGTATTAATTGTAAAAGCAGTTCTTTCCGGCAAATCGGCACGAAAAGCGGTATTAATAATCAAAGTCTGGGTACTTTCATCAATATCTAAAATAGTTCGAGTTTGTCCCCCAGCATTGATAATATCCCCTTCCCGCAGTTGGTCTAAATCTAGTCCGACACCTTGAACTATAATATCATCGCTAGAAATCGTTCCCGTTCCCCTTTCAATATTAGTTAACTGCTCCCAACTATTACCCCCATTAACGGAATGGAAAACACCTTTTTGAAATGTTCCAGCAAATAAATCTCCACTATCTTGGTTAACTTTGAGAGCTTGGATATCTACATTAGTCAAACCCGTAGAAGTCCAATCACCGTTATTTCTAGAAACGAAAACCCCCCCATCAACAGTTCCAGCAAAAATTGAATGAATTACAGTTTCACCTTTACTTTCTTGATAGCTTACCAAGGCTTGTACATTTAAATGTGTTAATCCCTCATTAACTGCTTGCCAATTATTCTCAGAATATTTAAAAATTCCACTGGGAGTACCTGCAAAAATCGCTTTTTTTTGATTACTTTGAGGATGAATCAAAAGTGCTTGTATATTAGTATCTTCCAAAGCTTCATTTTTTAAAGGTTCCCAAGTATTATCGCCATTTCGTAAGCTAAACACCCCTTGATTCGTACCAATATATTGTGTAAATTCCCCATCAATAACTAATGCTTGAACGCTGGTATTTGTTAAACCTTGATTATTACGTTCCCATTTACTTTCATCTGAATTCCAGACAAAAAAGCCTCCGACATCAGCTATAACTCGGATATGCTTACCGCTGACAATTAAAGTTTTATTTGACTGTAAATTTGGGATAAATTTGGTTAAATAAATTTTATTTTGATTAATCGGATCGAGAAATATGTTCTCCTGCTGCATCTTCACCGTTAAAAGTTCCGGTGCTAGAGTTAAGGATTCGCTTTGCACCAACACTTGAGTATTGCGTCTGCGGAAACCGCTTAAGTCAACAGATTTACTGGGAGAAATTCGCGTAACCTCGGATGTTAGATTAAATTTGCTCTGAGAAGCAGTAGATAACTTATTTACTTGAACAGCTTGAAATAAGTTTTCATCTAGTAGAACAATCCAGCTATCTTGTAAAATTTTCGGATAAAGGGCATCTAAATCAGTTTTTGGTTCCGTAACTTCAAAACCAGCCCAATTTGACTCTTGAAAACCGGAAAATAAACTACCAGCGAATAATTTATGATTATTATTATGGTTTTTAACTGCTAGGGAAGTAATATTTTTTGTGGTTAAACCTTCACCTTTAACCTCCTGCCAACTTACACCATTATTTATAGAAGAAAATATACCTTGATTAGTGCCAGCAAATAAATATTCATCATAAGTAGCTAGACTATAAACTACTGTATTTGGAGGTAAATCATTATTAACTATTGTCCAGCTATCTCCTGGATTCTGAGAACTGTATACACCGAGATTAGTTCCCGCAAACAAACAGTTATTCCCCACCCTTTGATAAATAGTTAGGGAATAAACAACAGTATTTGCATTTAACTCACCATTATTAACAGTTATCCAATTATTGCCTTCATCTTGGGAACGATAAACACCGTTATCAGTGCCAGCAAATATATAGCTATCATCAGTAGCAAAAGCACGAATTACTCTATCAGATAATCCATCAGATAAACCTTGTGGTATCCAATTTTTCCCTATATCCTGAGAGCGATAAACACCATTATCAGTTCCAGCAAATATATAATTTCTTTCCCGGTTAGGAGTAGTAAAAGACGTACCGGAAGCTAAAACTGGAACAAAGGCACTATCTACTCGTAAAGAAACATGGGAATTGATATCAACTATGGTTTTGCTTTGATTCCCTACCGTGATAGTATCGCCCTTGTTAAATTCTCTAGTAAATTCTGTACCATCACCCCTGACGATATTACCTTCACTTTCAATTGTCCCGGTACCCCGATTTGTCTCAATGGTGTAAGTTAATAGCGATCGCACAACCGTATTGGGAATAGCCGTATTTACAGATTGCCAATTATTCTCTCCTCGACTTTCTACCCGAACAGTCCCAGTATGAATAGGCACCCAATTATCACCGTTATCCTTAGAGCAAAAAACACCACCCCCAGGAGTACCGGCGAATATATATCCTTTTTCCGGTTCAATATAAAGGGTTTGAATATTTAAATTAGTCAAACCAGCATTAACCACTTCCCAGTTTTCACCATCATCTTGCAAGCGAAATATTCCCCTATCTGGAGTACCGACAAACAAGTATTTATTAAAAGGATTTGCAGCAAGGCAGAGAATATCTGTATTTGGTAAACCTTTATTTTTAGGAGTCCAATTACTGCCGTTATCATCGCTACAAAATACCCCCCCAACTACCGTACCACCTTCAGCTTTTTTAATTTCATCAGGCATCTCTTCCCATTTAGGAGCATTTTTCCCAAACAGCGATGCAGAATTGCGGAAAGCGAAAATTTGGGGATTGCGAAGCCTACTATTGATGTTGTCCGGTAATTGTTTTTCCCAAGTAATTAAGGTGTAGTTATTATCCGCCAATATTTCTACAGCAGTAAGATTGAGTAAATAAGTTTCAATATTTTGTTCTTGATTATCAATTAATAAAACCCAATCTCCCGGTTGGAGTTGAGTACTAGTTCCTTCTAAATAAATTTGATTAATATTTTCCGAAATTATCTGCGGTTTAATTAACCTTGGCTTGATCGCATTCCAATCAAGAACCGCCAAAATTTCCGCACTGGTTTCAAAAGTTTGGGGTACTTCATCATCTTTAACGGGAATACTCATCACCGGAGTTCCTTGGTGAACAACAGCTTGGGTAACACTATCAGGAGCATCATCCACAGTAAATGCAAGATAAGTGCTAGCAGCCACACCGGGACCGATCTCGTAACCAATAGTCCGGGCTAACTCCAGTACTGAAAACCGTTCGGTAGCAGTACGTAAATAACCTTCATTAGCAATCCGCTCTTGATAAAACGTCAGCACATCAGCAACTACAGCCCAAGCATCCAAAAGTGCGATCGCTGGATCTTCATTGGAACGGGTAGTTAATTTTGCTAAAGGTCTGGGTGATAATATATCACCTGGAACCAGTTGACCCGATAACTGCGATCGCAAACGCTGCCGAAAAGAATTATAGTCACCAATACGGTAAACTATAGCTGGCAATCCAGGTCTATTGTAAATAGGTTTTGGTGATTCTGAATTGGGCATAGGTGATGGGGCATTGGGTATTAACTAACTCTTAACTCCTAACTCCTAACTCTTAACTCCTAACTCTAATTCACAATCCTCCTTCCAGATTGAATACAATCCGACCATATTCGGGAGCGTTGGGGTTATTATCAACACGAGCTATTTCTAAGCTGCCAAAGTTTATTTGACCGTTTTCCAGTTCCCCATTAGGGAGTTCTCCCCAGCGTTGAAATTTGGTTAATTCTACAGAACGTATCCCCGTTATTTGCATCGCAGTTGTAACAATTTGGCTGAGATATACTGGTTGACCAAAGGTAAACCGATCGGGATGAAAGAAACCTAACTGACCGTTTGATAAAACAGAGCCGCTAAAAATTTCTAAGAGGGCTGTTTTGACACTACTACGGAAATAATCGGGTAATAAATGCACTGTCATCGCCATATCTAGAGAAACAAACCGGGGACCTTCAATTTCTATATCGTGTCCGGCAAGACGAAAACTTTCCAAGAAATTACGTAAATCATCCTTGAATGCTTCATCCTCATTTACTGGTAATCCTTGTTCTCGGTCTACGGTTATAAAAATTGTATACCAACTTCCCGTCCAGCGTCGGTTAGCTATTGCTTTCTTAACACCAGTGTAAAGTTGTGCAACGTTAGCGTAATCAGATTCAGTGACGGCGCGTTGTTGGGTGCGAAATGCTTGGGGTGCATCTAGTCGGACTTTTTCAATCGCTTCTGGCTCCGTACCACCTGAAGCTGGTAAGGGATTGTAAACTTTGGTGATACCATCAACATCAGTAATTACATGAGAAATGGTATTGGCACCGACGTTACCTAATTTACCATTCCCAATTCGGTAAATTGCCTGAAAGTTTTTTCCAGGTGTTGGTCGCTTTCCTAACTTATTGTCACCAAATCGCAGGTAGGTTCCCCCATCGTCTTCCGTTTCCACGACAAATTCCCGCGAAAATCGGTCGCTATTAAGTAAATCTTGCTGGGGAAACCAAGGAATTTCTCGTTTTCCTCGCTCCCATATTGAAATACTTGGTCGCACGTTACGCATTTCCCAACTGTTTACTGATGTTGCAGAAGCTTGGGAGTCAAACGTTAGCCATAAATCGTTACTATCGCGCAGGTATCCTTGTTGGGTAAGAGGTCCGAACTGTAATCGGGGACGATAGCGACCCTGTTGAGCAACAGTACCCAAATCGCCAATATCCTCTGCATCATCTCCGATTGTGCGACCGTGGTCAACTAAGACGACATTGCCACGAACTACGCTAATATTTTCAATTTGTGACCCTTTACTATCTAGATTAGAAATCCATAAATCCATTGGTAAAGCATCTTCCTGATGCCATTCTACCGACAGCAAACTTTCTCCAGACAAGGGGTCTATAGTTTGTGTTACCTTAGTTAACCGCACCGCATGACGGTGAGTTGGATCGATATCAATGCGATCGCCATTTTCAGGATTCTTGGCTTCTTCAAAAATTACCACTCTTCCAGGAGTGAGTTGTTCGTGAAGATGTGGCTTATCGCTGCAAGCAAAAGTTGCTTTAGTTGTCCCTTTAACTAATCGGTATTGTTCGTCATCCCAAGTATAAAAATAAATCAGGCTACATTCAGCGTATAGAGTAATATCGTGGAGTGATTCAAAGATTTGCGGTTGTTGATTCAATAATTCTTTGTATTTATCAGCTTTAATCCGCACGTTAACATCATTTTTTTCGCCTGGGATTTTAGCTAAATTGATTTTTGTTAAAAAGCGGGTTCCGGGTTTATATTCTTGACGATTCACGCTATTGACGGCACCGGGCAAAATACATCCATCAGCCTTAGACTCAGGTTTTACATCTAGCACTACCCAAGCACGAGCATTACAACCATCATGCATGAAATAGTCCAGCATTCGGGTATGACGACGCACAGAAACCCGTTTACGGGCTGTGCCTAAATATGCTTCGGTAGCTACTGCATCTTGGTAATAGCTGAGATGGTCTGCCCCGTAAGCCAGAATTTCTACTAGCATAATACCAATATCCGCAGGATTGCGCTCTTGCCAATCTGGTACGGTAACTGCCAAGCGATCGAGCATTAAACGGCGAAAGCTAGCGTAATCCTTAGCAAGATAATCTATAAAGGGTGGAGGTGGTTCTTTGGATTTTGGCGCTTCCGGGGTTTTACAGTCAAACTCGCTTCTATCCTCAACCCAGAAGGAAAAATCCACTTGAGAAAGTTGCGGGTCAAAACCTGTGGGAGGATTGGAATTACCATCTAAACTAACCAGGCTGAAAGTATAGGTAGAAAAATCACCATTACCACTCACCCTGACATTTAAAAGATTATCAAACGAAGTTACAGATTCAACAACAATATTACGAACCCTTACCCCTCCACTAATTAAAATATTTTCTGCCGTTAAAGCATTGGAATCCAAAGGTACCGAATCTTGAGGAGCGATACCTGGAAGGTTATGTAAAAAATATACAGATAGTGTTTTCCTGTCTGCGGAAACCTCTAAATAATCAATCCCGTTTAATATAGTGTCGCTAAGAACTTTAGCCCGTCGGCGTTGGTTTTTACTGAGATATTGAGTACTCATAACAGTTCTTAGTTTTTAATACTACTTTTTTAATACTTCTTAAATTTCACGTAAAAATTCATCCAATCGCCGTTCTAGGGTGCGCTTAACTATATATTGAATAGTCACAGTTAATTGTGAATCGTCATTTTCCACCTCTACCGCTTCCAATTCAATTAAATCTCCCAACCATTGTTCTAGCGCCCCTTGCACCAAAAACTGAGTTGCAGCAGCCAATTCACCACCATTAGGAGCAAAAATCAACTGTTGTAAACCAGTTCCAAAATCTGGACGATTCACCCTTTCCCCAGTCCAAGTAAACAGCACCTGCTCAATCATTTGCCGGATATGTTGGTCATAATCTGGGGACGCTACCCGTCCGCGATTGTCAATAGAAAATGGATAATTAATCTGCTGCATGGCAAAAGTTAGGAGTTAGGAGTTAGGAGTTAGGAGTTATGAGTTAGGAGATAGGAGTTAGGAGTTATGAGTTATGAGTTATGAGTTATGAGTTAGGAGTTATGAGTTAATGCTTAATTCACATTCCCTTAACTCGTGGCTGAGTAAAAACCACAGTAGCAGGAGTTCCAGTCGGTACGCAAATAGACTGACTATCCTGCAACAATACAGGCATCCCCATTACCTTTACTCGCAAAGAAGCAACAATCCAATTGCAAATTATACAAGGACCCACATTTGCTGGTGGGGGTGGATTGGCACAGCCTGCAACTACATAGGGCGGTCCCAAGGTGGTAACAGGTTGTCCCATCACCTTAACGCGAGGGTTGGGTACGGTTGGTTTTGCCTGTCCTCCGTGGGCGCATATCACGACGGAACCGACGTTTAATAGAAAACCTGGCATTAAATCACCTCTAAAGCACCATTGTTAACATTGACGCTGACGGGGGAAAGTTTAATACTAGCTGCACCCATGCTCATTTCTATTCCCGAAGCAGCAAGTTTTGTAGTTGCGGGAGTGTTGCTAAGTTCAATCGCTGAAGGTGCGATTTTTACTTTAGCCGGATTATTGGCTAATTCAATTCCCGATGTAGTTAATTTGATGGTAGAAGGATTATCAATTAAATCGATGCTATTAGATGTCAGCTTGATTTCGACGGAATTTTCTTTAAGTTGAATATTATCTTTAGCAATAGTAATAGTGGAGTTATCCCGATTATTTAATTCAATAATATCTGCGGTTAACTTCGCTACCGTCTCGTCTTTATTATTAATTTCAATTCCATCGGCATTAAAAACCATTGTCAGCTTGCGTTCCACTACGGGTTTATCAACTTCAATGGTCAAGCCTTTGTTTTTGCCCAAATTACTAATTGTAATAGTTACTCCATCGGTCTTGAATACCTGCACTTTATCGGGTTCATCTACTTTGGCATTTTTTGGTAATTCATTCTCGTTCCAGAAACAACCAGACCAAATCGGATAATCGGGGTCTCCTCCTTCAAATTCGACCCAAATATTTGTCCCTACTGGTGGAACGCTAAACCAGCCGATATCCTTTCCTGCATAAGGCGTACAGGGCATAGCCCAACTATTGCGACCTTCTCCCAGTACTGCCGGAACCTCTATCTGAACCCGTCCTAAATTCAAGGGGTCTTTGCTACTGGTGATTTTGCCGCGATATTTGCCCCAAAACTCTCTCATACGCTCACCCTCTGGACTGTTGTTTCTGTTCCCTCGCGGGTAACAGTAAAACTTTGCTTGTATTCACCTTTGCTGATTTTATGAGTTACGCTTTTGACATAATACAAACCGTCATAGCTGTAACCCGCACCCCGCAAACCTACTTTCTCCCTAATTTCCAAGAGTTCTCCATATCGAATGCTATCTAGCTCTCCAGTAACGGTGACAACATCATCTACTGAGCGGTCAATCATTGCTTGAGCGCGTGAATTAGCTTGAAGTGAACTGCGGCCAGTTTCCCGAAACTGAGTCACCCTCACCTTAGTTTGGGATTTTAAAGCCGATTTGCTCGTTAAAGAAGGGCGATCGCTAGTTTTATCCTGCACTTTTTGAATGCGGTTATTTTTCCGGTCTTGGATTTTCCCGGCAACGGTAGTAGCAGCAAGGGCGTTATTTTGAAAATTCAGGGAATCAACATTAGTAAAAGACCCCATATTAACGGTAAGCGCCCTTTGTATTCTCGTTCCCTGACGTGGTGGTCCCCAGTAAGCGGTATTCTTACCAGAAACAGGTCCCGGTTCTACATAGAAAACAAAAGCAAAGCGTTCTGCTAATTGTTTGATGTATCCCAGGTCTGTACCTTGCTGTACGGGTATTCTTTCATTTTTATTCGGACGATCTTTCAAAGACGGTTTGATAATTTGAGGAATCATGCCGTATTTGGAGTACTTAGAAATCAGCATTCTGGAAATAGTTGCTTCATCTTGCTGGGGATGTTCCGTAGATTCTTCGTCTAAATCCATCATCACGCTGATATCTTCACCAGTAACAGTTAGTTTTGAACCGCGAGGTTCATTACTCGCTGCAAGCTGCTGATTAGTAATAATCCCATCTAAGAGAATTTTCGGTTTGGCATTAAATGACACAATTAGAATTACCCTATTAAACGGTTTTAGTAAAGTATTCCGTAGTAATTTGTAATCTTTTTGGTCTTTAGCACCGGAGCGTCCCACCGCAAAAACAATCTGAAATCCAGAGCGCTCTCTATCGTTGTGAGTAACTTCCACACTATCAATAGCCTCCATGAGTTCCCTGGAAGCAGGCTGAGGATTATTAGAACCGATTTTCAGCGTCAGATTAATCCCTTTTGGCATAATAACTTTCCTTAAACCAGGGGAATTGGAACTCGCAGCATCTTACCAGGTTCTGCAATTAGCTCGTCGGGATTCATCGCATTGTTAGCATCGCAAATCTGCCAAAACTGTTCTGAATCGCCTAAAGTTGCAAAGGTAATCAAATCTAGTCTGTCCTCGTCTTTAACAATCACCTCTTCTGCAATTGGCATATCTTGACCCTGGGGTAAAAAGCGACGGCGCTTATAGGCAACTCTACGCCCATCAGAAGTGGTTAATTGGGCAGTTTCTAAGTTGTAATAGCGGCTTCTGGGTTCAAACATGATAGTTGGTAATTGGGCATGGGAAGATATTTAAGCAACTAACTCCTAACTTTTAAACTATCGGAAGCGACTATTAACATTTACTCCTGTAATTTTCGAGGGATTGCTAACGCTGCTTCGTTTTGCCATGCGTTCTTTTGATTTGTGATGTGCCATAAATAATCTAGATGCACGCTGATCCCAAGGCAGGTCATTATAGTTAAGGACGCGCAAACCAAGGGAAACTTTGGCACGGATGGGATTAAGGTTAGTATCGTAAGCTTCTTCGGTAATGCTGAAATCTGTAATTCGCACGGGTAGCAAACGCTTTTCACCCCACACAAGCAAAGTCATTGGTGCTTCCATCGGTACAATTTCCAACGTTCCCTTATCAGCTAGCTGCATATTTTTTCTCACCTGGTCGCTAGTTGGATAAATCAGGGTTTCAAGTGCCGATAATTGTGGATATATGCCCAAACTAACGGCGGGTTCCTGACCTTTTTCTAGCTCGTCGGTGGCATCAATTTCTACATCCACCTTGAAAGTTTCTACTGGTGCGCCTTCCAATCGTAAGGCTTCCATACGTTCGCCACTTTCATTACTCGCTGCCTGCACTTGCAAAGTGCGACTTAAAGATTCAGGGTTGTATTGAAAGGGGATTGTGCTTGATACGGTAGTTCCAGATGAATCTAGAACGACGATCGCACCTTTAATCAGTCGCGGATACGGTGGATAGGCAGTCATTTGAACTGATACTCTTTATACTTGTATGAATAAGTGATTTTTCTCAGCATTTTTGCGACTTAACCAATTTGTTTGGTGTATAAAATTGCGATAAATCTGATATATTGCTTGCTTTTTGATACAGCTACAGCTAACTTCTTAACCTAATAATAATTGTTGCCTACACGCATTAATTTAGCTATTACGTGCTGATTTTTCTACTTTTTTAAAGTTTTATCCAGATTTGTAATCATAGTTAATATATATACTTATGTAATAGATATATCATAAATACTGAATTAAACGAGTACATTAAATAGAGGACAAATAAAAAAATATTGATTTATGTCTAAGGAGGTATATTCTAGATTTTGGATTGACTATTGTTACCCGAACTGGAAAAATTACCGAGAGGGTATTTATACTCTTAATTGCTAAAAATGATACAAATTATTACTAAAAAATGATTTCGGTACACTGAAGTTATCATTTGCCAGTAAATTCGTGAGTATGGGCGATTTAAAAGAGAAAAAAATGAAGCTCATCCAATATCAAGCTAATGTCCTTTGGGATAACGTCACGAGTATTGACACCATTCAAACTTATAAACAAGCCCTAACTAAAACCTGGAACTTATTAAAAGAAACAGCCATGTTACTTTTGATGTTGTTTCTGTTAGTGGTAGTGTTTGTGGTTTGGGTATGGCATATCGGGTTTAGTGTTGGTTGGAAATTTCGTCGATGGATGGAATCGCCAAACCAAGGGCCAGAAAAATTAGTTCTTATTACTATCAAATCCCTGAGCAATTCCTTCGCAAAAGCTTTCATCTGGGTGAAAGACTTGGTTGAAAAGAAATTGGGATTGGAATTGCCTGCATCTAACTTTAAATTACTCAACCCAGATTCTAGAGAAGAAAAAATTGGTAGTGAAAAAGAAAGCAGTTGATGATAAATTTAATTAAAACTATTCATCCTCCTAACTACCAAACCCTAACTTCTTATCTGTTGTAATTTCGGCTTTTTCGTCTATTGAATCTTAGTCTGGTGTTGAAGGCTGTTGAAAACCATAAGCCAGAAACCCAACAACAAAAGCAACAATAAACGGAATCACTACCAACCAAGCAAAAAGATTTCCTAACAGCATATAGATAGTTTTACTTCAAACTTACAACTTTGATTATCGATACTAAACCTAGTATTTATAATGCTGACAAATTCAAATTGAGTAAATTTAGATGTCTTCTTGGTGCTATTTCACATACATATAGTAATAAGCTGTTACGCATTTAATTTGTATAATACTAGCGAGCAAGATGCATGTCCTTACGGACACGCTGCGCTACCGCACTACAATATTTTCAGGTTTTCCTGTTATACAATTTAGCTGCACATCAGCTTAGTAGCTCTAAGAGAGTTTAGTGTAAAAGTTTTCCTCAAGTTGACTGATTACTTTTGGATTACAGAAACATCAAGATTTATTAACAGTTATTAAACCAAATCACCTCATTTTTTTGAGTCAAGTAGAGGAATAAATTATGCCTACCGCTCCCACCTATCCTGGTGTTTACATAGAAGAAATTCCTAGTGGTGTACGTACTATTGTTGGGGTTGCGACCTCAATTACTGCCTTTATTGGACAAGCACTCAAAGGTCCGACAAATAACCCGATTAGAATTCAAAGTTTTGCCGATTTTGAGCGTCAATTTGGGGGCTTGTGGATTAAAAGTACCATGAGCTATGCCGTACAGCAATATTTTTTGAATGGTGGTGCGGACGCGATTATTATCCGTGTTGTTGCTAATGATGCAACAAATGCCACTGCAACTGTAGGTGGACTGGAGTTAGAAGCTGCTAGTCAAGGGGATTGGATGAACAATCTGCAAGCGGTTGTAGATTACGAGACTAGACCTGTAAGACCCAATGAAGAACCACTGTTCAATCTCAAAATTCAACAGCTTCTTGACAATGATGGTGAAACTTTCGCTCAACCATTAGTACTCGAAGAGTTTCGCAATATTTCCGCAGATCCCGATTCCCCCAGGTTTGTGACTACAGTTTTGGAGGAGGAATCTACGCTGATTCGTGTCAGAACTAATCCTACAGACCGTCCAGGAGAAGAGGGTGGTAGTTTTTCTGGCGGTGCTAATGGTGGTTTGCCTACCTACAATGACTATACGGGAACACAAAGCAATCCCAACGAGCCAAACAGCGAATCTTCTACGGGTATCTATGCTTTAGATGCAGCCGACCTATTTAATATTTTATGCATACCACCATTGACCAGAGATGGAGACTCCGTTGATCCCGCAGTGACTCTGTTTCCGGCAGTTCAATACTGCAAAAAGCGACGAGCTATGTTGATTGTCGATCCCCCAGCAGATTGGAAAACAATTGGTGCTGCGAAAGCGGGTGTAGATGCCTTACGTTCGGCTTTAGGTAATGCTTTTATTACTAATGCGGCTGCGTATTTTCCCAGACTTAAAATGCCCGATCCGTTAAAAGAAAATCGCGTCCAGGAATTTGTACCTTGTGGAGTTATCGCTGGTATATTTGCCCGCACAGATGCCCAAAGAGGTATATGGAAAGCTCCTGCGGGAATCGAAGCGTCTGTTTCTGGTGTCCGTCAACTTGCTTATAAAATGACCGATGGCGAAAATGGTATTTTAAATCCATTGGGTTTAAATTGTATCCGCAGCTTCCCCGTGTATGGCAATGTGGTTTGGGGAGCCAGAACTTTAGCAGGTGCAGACCAACTTGCTTCGGAGTGGAAATATGTGCCTGTGCGTCGTTTGGCATTATTTATGGAAGAAAGTCTGTATCGCGGCACTCAGTGGGTAGTATTTGAACCTAACGATGAACCCTTGTGGGCGCAAATTCGCTTGAATATTGGCGCTTTTATGAATAATCTATTTCGTCAGGGAGCATTTCAAGGTAGCAGTCCCAAGGATGCTTATTTTGTTAAATGCGACAAAGATACTACTACTCAGAATGATATAGATCGGGGCATTGTCAATATTATCGTCGGCTATGCACCCCTCAAACCTGCGGAATTTGTAATCATCAAATTCCAACAAATCGCTGGTAAAATTGCAACTTAAGGAGTAAAAAATGGCACAATTTAGCGTCAATGCCAATCGCTATGACCCCTACAAAAACTTCAAATTCCGGGTCAAGTGGGATGGTAAATATGTGGCTGGAATTAGCAAAGTGGGAATGCTCAAGCGAACCACTGAGGTAGTAGAACATCGAGAAGGAGGAGATCCAAGTACGGTACGCAAGTCTCCCGGACAATCAAAGTACGAACCCATTACCTTAGAAAGGGGAGTCACTCACGACTCGGATTTTGAAAAGTGGGCAAATAAAGTATGGAGTTTTAATAACGCTCAAGCTGCCGCAGATTCACGGACTCAGGAAGTATCCTTAGCTGACTTCCGCAAAGACATTATTATTGATGTTTTTAACGAAGCCGGTCAAAAAGTGATTTCCTATAACGTTTTCCGCTGTTGGGTTTCTGAATATCAGGCAATACCCGAACTTGATGCTAGCGCTAATGCAGTAGCAATTCAGTCAGTGACCTTGCAAAATGAAGGCTGGGTAAGGGATGAAGCTGTAGTTGAGCCAGGTGAGCCAAGTTACGAAGAGCCTGCGGCTTAGGTACCTCACCCCAACCCTCTCCTTATTAAGGAGAGGGGGAAAAAGTAGAGGTTTAAACTACTAACTTTTAACTTTTACTGTATGCGTTCTCTGTCAGCCCATCAGATTTTACAAATTTGGGAAATCGGACAAAATCAGCACCCTTTGGATCGAGCGTTGACTCTGCTGGCTTTTGGTTGTCCAGAAATCTCTCAGGAGCAGTTAGCATTTTTAAGTATTGGACAGCGGGATGCTTATCTACTAACCCTGAGAGAAATTACCTTTGGACAAAAAATGAACGGCTTGGCTGAATGTCCAAATTGTGGCGATCGCCTAGAATTCGACCTCAATGTTTCAGATATCCGTGTTGCTGAAATCTTGTCACCCAAAGTTGAAATGTATAATTTGCTCTCGGAAGGGGTAGAGTTGCAATTTCGCTTACCAAATAGCCAAGATTTAGCTGCCATTGTTGGGTATAAGGATGTTAAAACTGCCAATTCTTTGTTAATACAACGCTGTATTCTCCAAGCTAGTAAAAGCGGTGATTCCGTTGCTTATGATGACTTGTCTGCAACGGTTGTCAATCAACTTGTACAGCAAATGGCTCAATGCGATCCTCAAGCAGAAATACTATTAAACCTAAATTGTCCAGCTTGCGAACACTCCTGGCAACTTCTATTTGATATTGTTTCATTTTTCTGGACAGAACTTACAGCTAGAGCAAAACGATTGTTACAAGAAGTACATACTCTGGCGCGGTTCTACGGTTGGCGAGAAGCTGATATATTGTCCATGACTGGTGTCAGAAGACAAATGTATTTGGACTTGATAGGCTCATGAGTGACTTTATCACTACGATGACTGCACGCGCTATGGGGAGAATACCCACTGTAGAACCGTTAAGGCATTCAATGTACTTAACTTTACCTAGGATACTTAGTGATTATACAGAAGATACATTATCGGAACCCCAGCCATCAGCATTTATCGATGACGAGCCAAATTTGAATTTTAAGCCTCTGGTAACTCCCAAGGGATTGTCAGCAGCGATGCCAAAATGGGATAAGAATTCCGATTTAGAGTTGGAGTCATTTCCACTTTTGGAGGTAGAGCCACATCTTGATGCGGGAAACCTCCGAGATAGTATAGTTATACCGGATAATAGAATTAATACAGAAACAGAAATTACTTTTACTAATGCTATCGAGGAAAAACAAGATAGTAAATTACAGCCTGCAACCGAAATATCGCAGTATCCGATAGTACCGCAAGTCAATCAGTTAGAAGTATT
>NZ_JAYGHM010000003.1:122808-143235 GCF_034931125.1 Rivularia sp. UHCC 0363
CAAGACATCTACTTCTGAATCGGAATTACATCAAAAGTTTAATAAGATTGATAAACCATTACACGAGCAATTAACAAATACACAGAATTTACCGACACAAATAGATAAATTAGATATTAGCAGCGTTCAAAATCCTAGCAGTGATGACAATCGCAATCAGCAAACCCAGAAACAGATTGCACAAAAAACTGTTACATACGACTTGCAAAAGCGAACCTTATTACCACAAGTAAATCGGCTTAAGACAGCAAAATCTGTAAAGCCAGATATACCATTAGATACGACGCAGTTAAACTTACAAAATCCATTGCAACAGCAAAGGAGTATTCATCAAGCAGAAAAAACTACTATAGTAGAAAAAGTCAAAGCACAAACAGAAAAATCATCGCCATCTCAATTTAACAATAATTCTCAATCGCAAACTCCAATTCCTTCTCAACAGCAATCTATCGAACCAAATTTACATCTACGCTCAAATCTAGTTAATGAGGAGCATCGCAATACTGAATTTGTCAAGAAATCTAAAATTCAAAGTAGCATTTCGAGGGTTACACCAAATTTAAGCGAGCAAGAATCTGTCATCCCTCCTGGGGAAGATATTGTAAGTTTATTACCATCACCAATAGTTAAAACTTCATCCCCAATTCATACCCAAACAGATTTTCGGCGACATCAAGCAGAATTTCAGCCTTCAGCTACTATTCAAGTTACCATTGGTCGTATCGAAGTGCGAGGAATTCAACCGGAGCAATCCCCGAAACCGCAAGGGAGAAAGTCTACACAAAAAAGTCCTGCTTTATCTTTGAGTGACTACTTGAAACAGCGTGATGGTAAATAGCGATTGTAGAAGTTAAATCACTATCTAAATAAATGTTGGGTTTCATTCTTCAACCCAACCTACGTACTACGTACTTTGTTGGGTTAAACGAATTGCAACCCAAATAACCCATACTAAGCGAATAATGGTTGATTTGTTTGGTTTCGGTTGTTTGGAGAATTGGGATAAGTTGTTGCGTTTGGGTCACTTCAACCCAACCTACAAGCTAAAATCGATGTATTAGTAATAAACAAATCAAACAATGGAAACAATTGAAATAGCGCAAGCTGTATTGGAAATTAATGAATTACTTGAAATAGTCGCCAAAGGTCAGGAAATTATTATTACCAAAAACCATGAGCCAATGGTTAAGTTAACTGCTGCAAAACCCCAAAATAAGCGTCTTCCTTTATTCGGAAGTGATCGGGATATTATCGCCATTAGTGATGATTTTGATGAACCCTTAGACGACTTCCAAGAATATATGTAATGAAATACTTGTTAGATACTCATGCTTTAATTTATTCACTAGCGAGCGAGACGCTCGCACTACGGAATATAAAACCCCGTCAAAACTAATGAAAAGGACTACTAGGTAAACCCTAAAGAAATTTGTTTTAACGGCATAACACCATTATCCCTTCAGTAGATGAAGGTGGTAGTCAAGCATTGCTGCAAGCAGATCGCACTACTAGATTTTTCTTTCGCAATCTCAATATTTTTCAGTTGGTAGGTTGGGTAGAGCGGTAGCGTTAACGAAGTGTGTCCGGAGGACATAACCCAACATTTGGGGGAAGGAACACCAAATTAAATAAATATCATTTATCGCTAAATCCACAGGAATGTTGGGTTGTGCCAAAGGCACACCTGCGGTGAACATTCTTCAACCCAACCTACGAGAGCGATCGCGCTATATTTCGCGCTTGTGTAACGTGTTTTGGGTTTGGGAAAGTACGCCTATGCTAAGCTTAAAGTGAGTCTTTAGATACGGGTTGAGAATTCCTTATGGTTCAGGCGCGGGTAGCAAGCCCGATGAGTTTTGAGTCTTTTCTGGAGTGGTATCCAGACGATGGCCGTCGGTATGAATTAATTGAGGGAGTTGTGGTTGAGATGTTACCGACTGGTCCCCATGAGGATATCGCTGGTTTTTTGGGTGCAGAGTTTAACTTTGAAATTCGGCGAAATAAGTTGCCTTATTCGATTCCACGTACTTGTTTAGTTAAGCCTCATGCAGAAGGATCGGGTTATATGCCTGATGTGGTTGTCCTAAATCGTGAGTTATTGAAGCAAGAGCTTCTCTGGCCAACGGCTTCGGTGATTCAGGATGGTAAAACGGCTGCATTGGTTGTGGAGGTGGTGAGTACTAACTGGCGGGATGATTATGGTCACAAGTTTGTGGAATATGAAGCGATGGGAATTGCTGAATATTGGCTGGTTGATTTTCGGGCGTTAGGTGCTGTGCGTCACATTGGCAAACCGAAGCAGCCGACGATTACGATCTGTCAGCTTGATGGCGAAGAGTATCAAATTAGACGCTTTATAGCGGGAGAAAAGTTGGTTTCTGGGGTATTTCCTGAGTTGGATTTGACCACAGATGCGGTATTTGCGGCAGGTGATTGAAGATCGGCACATGTGCATAACTAAATGTTGGCGATCGCACAAGACTCGTGAATAGCGTATAGTACATTTACTACGGCTGATAATGATAGCGACAAGAAATAATTGTGAAGTAATCATCATCTACAGCATAGACAAGACGATGGGTATGATCGATACGACGCAACCAGAACCCGGATAAATTTTCTTTCAAAGGTTCAGGTTTACCAATTCCCTCGGAATGTTGGTTTTCAGCAACTTTTATCAGTTTATTAATTCTTATAATGGTCTTTTTATCTTGACTTTGCCAATAAATGTAATCTTTCCAAGCTTCATCAGTCCAGGCTAATTTGCGATTACTCATCTATTAGGCTTTTCTCTACTACCTGCCCTTGTTTGTACTGGTTAATAGAGCGTTCTAAATGAGCTGCATTTGCCGGAGACTTTAATAAATAAACAGTTTCAAGCAAGCTATTAAAATACTCAAGAGACATAACTACAGCGTCGTCGGCATCTCGCCTAGTTATTATAGTGTAGTCTGCGTCATTTACGACTTGATCTAATATGGCTTTGAGTTTGTTTCTTGCTTCGCTAAAGGTAACAATTCTCATTGGTTAAACTTGTCTGCTTACTTGTACAAGTATAGCATGGTGAGATGTGTTAATTAGTGGTAAATGATAAAACACGATCTCACCAGTGGAATTTTAATTGTTCTATTATTGTAAGTAAACCAGATAAAGATAACGATGGCAGCTAAAGATAGATTTCATGCTGTGGTTAAAATAGCTTTAGAAAAGGAGCAGTGGAAGATAACCGACGATCCGTTGCGACTAGAAGTTGGCGGAACTAAGTTTGAAATTGATTTAGGTGCGGAGCAACTGTTAGCAGCAGAGCGAGGTAACGAAAAAATTGCAGTTGAGATTAAAACTTTCTTGAGTGATTCACCACTGACGGATTACCATGCTGCATTAGGACAGTTTTTGAATTATCGTCTGGCTTTAGAAATTAGTGATTCAACACGTATTTTATATTTAGCGCTGCCTGTGAGTGCTTATTCCACTTTTTTTAAGCGAGAATTTGCACAAATATCATTAGAAAGATATCAGATTAAACTAATCATTTACGATCCGATTCAAGAGGTAATTGTGCAATGGATACCATAGAGTTTTATCGGAATGCAATTCAATCGCTGTTGACGGCTTATGCTGCTATCCCAATAGCCAATGGTGTGATTGATTGCTACACGGTTTTTGATCCAAAACAAGACCATTACCAGGTAATGAATGTGGGATGGGATGGTCTCAGACGAGTCTATGGTTGTGTTTTACATTTAGATATCAAGGAAGGAAAGATTTGGATTGAGCAAAATATGACGGAAATGAGAGTTGCTCAAGAACTTGTGGATTTAGGGGTTGCGAAGGGAGATATTGTACTGGGGTTTCAAGCTCCACAAATGCGTGAATATACAGATTATGGAGTTGCTTAATTGAATCGGAGTTTGGCGATCGCCTACTCGTATTTTGATTATTTCTCTTAATTGGTAGGTTGGGTAGAGCGGTAGCGTTTACGTATGCGGAGCGTGTCCATAGGACATAACCCAACATCTGGGGGAAGGAACATCAAATTAAATAAATATCATAATATTGCTAAATCCGCAGGGATGTTGGGTTGTGCCAAAGCCACACCTGCGGTGAACATTCTTTAACCCAATCTACGTACTGCGGACTATAAGAATGTTGCATTTAATGCTTTAACTCAACCTACGAGATGACTTATCAGTTCACTCCATTTTCTTTTGCTGATGATTGACATAGGAACGAAGAACGGTGTTCATTAAGGATTGATAGCCTTTACCTTGATTTTTAAACCAGTCTAGTACGTCATCATCTATACGGATAGAAATGGCTTGTTTGGTGATTGGTTTCACCATTTTGGCGTTTTCCCAGAAGTTATCATCTAATTCGGGAATATCAGAGGTATCAATAGCAGCAGAAGGGATATTTTGTAATTCTTTAAGTCGTTTCTCTGAGATACTCATAGTATTGTTTTTTTTCTTTTGGAGTAGATTTTCGGGCAGAAATTAGGCGAATTTTGCCAAGTCTATCTGTATGGGCAACAGTTACGATGACAACGCCTGCTATTGCACCAATACTGATTTCTCTAATTTCACCATAGTCTAATCGATCGTCAATCGCAGTAAAAACAATTCCGTTGAAAATTTCTTGGGCAACTTCCTAGCTAATACCGTGTTTTTGCTTATTTTGTCGATTTTTATTCTCATCCCATTCAAATTCCATTGTGTATACACAAAATGTATATACTTTATGATAGCATAGCGAAAGTTGAACTTTTCCTTCAATTCACAGTTCGCAAAGGGGTTTGATTTTCTGGGGTATTGGTTTTCACCGTAACGGTTGTCTATCACCATGAAAACGGTGTAACGCATGGTGGTTATGGTTTATCGGTTTTACGTTTCGAGGTGCGGCGGATGAACTTCACATTGAGGCATAGGTTGTTGGTGGCGATCGCGCTGTGAGTGCTTATTCCACTTTTGAAAAGCGCGGAATTTGCACAAATCTCATTGGTACAATTTGGGTTTGGTTTGTTGGGTTATGTCCTGCGGACACGCTTTGCTAACGTGCTTCAACCTAACCTACGTGCTAAAATTACCTTATAATATATGTACATAAACCTGTACATAAACTGATGTTTTCTTACGAAATCACATCTCCCACGGATGCTAGAAACAACTTGTTCAAGTTATTGGATTTAGTTACACAAAATAATCAGGTATACATTATTAATCGTCGCGACGGTGAGAATGTAGCAATGATTGCGGAATCGGATTTGAGAAGTTTGGTTGAGACGGTTTATTTGTTAAGAACCCCTGCAAATGCAAGTCGCTTGCTGGATGCAATACAGGAATCAAAGACTGGAAAAATCAAACCTCAAACCATTGAAGAGCTTCATATTGAGTTGGGGATTGAGCAAAAAGAAAAAGAAGAAGAAGGTTGAATCTGAAGAAATAAAGCCAGTTGTGGTAAATCGCAGTCTCGGTTTTAGTTCTAGGTTTAAGGAAGATTTGGCTTGGTGGTTCAAGCACGATTTTAAAGTCGCGTCGAAAATCTTTGATTTAGTTAGCGCTGTAATGGGAAATCCATTTGACGGAATTGGTAAACCAGAACCATTAAAGTATATGGATGAAAATATTTGGTCGCGACGCATTGATTTGGAACATCGGCTTGTTTATCGGGTTGGAAATACTCAGATTGATTTTTTGGCTTGTCGGTATCATTATGAGTGATGGTTTAATCCAACATCTGGGGGAAGGAACATCGAATTAAATAAATGCCTAAGAAAGTAAGAGAATTGAAAGCAATGGTGGCGAAACTTGGGTATATCCTTCAACCAGGACGAGGTAAAGGAAGCCATACATTTTGGAAACATCCCTTGCTACCTGAACAACCGCTAACTATTCCTGGGAAAGATGGTGATGATGCACCGCTATATTTAGAAAGAGGCATTCAACGGGTGCTGAAAAAGCTCGAAGAACTGAAAAAACTAGAAAACGAAGAAAAGCAGGAGGGTGAAGAATGAGCTATCACTACAGCATGGTGATTCAATGGTCACAAGAAGATCAACTTTTCTTGGTTCACTTGCCCGAGTTTCCCTGGCAACAATTTCATACTCATGGTAGAACTTATGAGGAAGCTGCCAAAAATGGTCAGGAAGTAATCGAGGCTTTTGTTGAAATGCTTACTGAAGAGAATAAACCATTGCCAGAACCCAGAATACTGCCTACAAAGCCGTTGCAAGTTGCCTAGTTGAGGATTGTGTAAACCCTAAAGGAATTTGTTTTAGCGGCATAACACCATTATCCCTATATTATGAAATCCGCAGGGATGTTGGGTTGTGCCAAAGGCACACCTGCGGTGAACATTCTTTTACCCAACCAACGTACTACGTACTCGTATTTTGATAATTTCCCTTAATTGGTAGGTTGGGTAGAGCAGTAGCGTTAACGAAGTGTGTCCGGAGGACATAACCCAACATTTGGGGGAAGGAAGATCAAATTAAATAAATATCATAATATTGCCAAATCCGCAGGAATGTTGGGTTTCGTACCTCAACCCAACCTACATACTGTAATGGCAAATCCATTTGACGGAATTGGTAAACCAGAATCATTAAAGTATATGGATGAAAATATTTGGTCGCGACGCATTAATTTGGAACATCGGCTTGTTTATCGGGTTGGAAATGCTCAGATTGATTTTTTGGCTTGTCGGTATTATTATCAGTGATGCTTTGATAAAGCATCATTTTTTACTCACGTTTACATAGTATTCGCTAATTAAGTTTCGTTCAATTTTCACTTTCTCATTAGGGAAAATCTCATCCATAACATATCGAAGTTCTTTAAGGAGAGTAGCGTTCAATGGATATTCTTTTGTAGCATCAGACATAAGGTCCTCCCATGTTTTATCTTTATGTTTTCCTAAATTTGAACTATTGTAATGTGTACGTATCGTCTCAAAGTCATTATGCTCGTTTTCGTTTAGCAGAATATTGTGATACTCCAGGATTACTTGATTTACAGTAGTGCCTTCCCCGCCAAACTGTGCACCTAGTGCTTCTTGTTGCTCAGCATGTCCCATTTCATGTTGAAGTGCCCTATTTGAAACGCCTTCACAAATTACCGCAAGTTTAAAAGGTGAAATAAAAGCTCCCCCTCCTTGCATATCGAGAACCATCTCGTAAGCAGTTACCGACTTATAGTATTGTAGTGCGTCATCATCGTGTTTAACTCCTGGCATGGATACATCTAAAAGTGTCATGCCTAAGATGTTTTTAGGTACATTGTAAAGACTATCTTGCGGATACGTACTAAACTTGTCGATAACTTTAGCTCCAGCTTTAGGTAACTCGATAATGGACACCTCGTTAAGCATTAGCGTCTTTTTATATTTTTCAATAGTTTCATTATTGAGTTTGCGTTGTACTAAACTCTCTTGAGTTTGTGCAACATCTTGGGAACTGATTTGAGTTTGCAGTTGAGATGCCTGCATTACATTAGGCCTTGCTGCTTTTATCTGCATTGCTTTAGCCCCCATCACATCTGCCTCTTTTTCTAGTTGTGCATTCTCATTCACATTCACTTTGCCCTTCATCTGCATCGTAGGCTTTACCCTTCCTTGCTTTTGCTGAACGACATGCCAAGCTTCATGAGACAGATGTTTTTCTTGTCCTTGCCCTAAGTGAATCTCCGTCCCTTGCGTATAAGCTAAAGCCTTTAATTGAGCAGGTTTATCAGAGTTGTAATGAACCCTTACATCATCCATAGAATAACCAGAAAGGTTTTCGATTCCTGATTTCAAGTTATCAGGTAAGCCGGTATTATTTTCCCTTACATCTGGCTCAGGACTTGTTTTTTTCTCAGTGTGTTGCTGTTGTTGAGCAAGATAATTATCAGCAATCTGTAACTGAGACGCTTGTTGGGCTTGAGGGCTATTATTCGCCACCTTTTGCAGTTTTCTTTGAACTGTGGCTTGATCTCGATTTTCTGCACCAATCATCAACTTCCTCTGCACCACAGGTAATCCACCCCCATGCACCGGCACATTCACAAAACTACGATTCAAACCAAACTCCCCGATAACCGGGGATTCAACCTCCTTTCCCGGCACCTCACGCACCGCAGCACGCTGTAACCAACCATTACTCAGATTGGTATCACTCCGGGACTGTTGCTGATGTTGATTTAATCCCTTACCCTTCATTTACCAATCCTCCGTAAATAGATTGGGCAATTGACCTACCCATTTGTTCTGGCTTTATGCCCTTAGTTACATTCACAGTAGCAGGTATGCTAGAAATCGCACCGCCATTTTGTAAGTGTTGCGGAAGACCTTTTTCTGTCAGCAAGCGGAATAATTCTGCTGATACGGCTGCTTGTAAACGGGGACGCTGACTGCGAGGCACGTCAACTCCTTCTAGAATTATCTGCTCTATGTTTAATTTTAGAACCATAATTTTTGTAACAATTTTATCTCTATTTGTAAATCTTCCTGTTGTGGTCAGAAGATGGAAAAGAACTCTTGTATCTTAAAATAATTAGTAAAGCATGATAAATAAAGTCTACAAATTTTATCTAATTTGAATATGATATGAGTAATTCACTGGCGATCGCCGCTGTCACTACAACGTTACGTAATATAATTGCCAGAGGTATTGGCGATGAACTTGGTAGTGGTAGCGTAACTACACGTCCTCCGGATAAAGCTAGGGAAAATGGTGAGGGTAGCAATCAAATTAATGTTTTTCTTTACCAAACTTTGCCCAATAGTGCTTTACGCAATCAAGATATCCCCAATCGGGTTAAACCTGGGGAAACGGGTAAATTACCACTAGCGTTAAATCTCTACTACCTAATTACTGCTTACGGACAAGATTATGATGATATTTTAAGTCATCGTCTTTTAGGAACGGCTATGCGAGTGCTTCACGATCGCGCTATCTTAAAACCAGAAGATATTAAAGCTGCATTAGCCCAAAGTAATTTACATCAACAAATAGAACGCATCCGCATTACTCCTCAATCTTTATCCTTGGATGATGTATCTAAATTGTGGACGACGTTTCAAACTCAATACCGTATTTCCGCTGCCTATGAAGTTTCTGTAATATTAATTGATAGTAGCCTACCTGTTAAAGCACCGCTACCAGTTTTAACTCGTGGTTCCGATGATATTGGTGTGATTGCACAAGCGGATTTAATTCCACCTTTCCCTACTTTGGAGACATTACAATTACCACAGCAATTTAGCGTTCGTTTGGGTGAGGTGCTTTCTTTGCAGGGACATGATCTAAATAGCGATGATGGTAACGTGTTGGTTTTATTGAAACACAAAAGTTTAGATATAAATATTGAGTTAGAACTACAGCAACAAACCTCAGCCAAGGAAATAAATATTCAGATACCTGACGAACGAGCTAATTTACCATCTGGATTTTACACGGTTGCCGTAAAACTTCAACGGGAAGGTAAAGAACAAACAACCAATGCTTTACCCTTTTCTCTCGCACCTAAAATTGAGCAAATTGCTACTAGCAATCAAACCTTAACTATCAATTTTAATCCGCAACTTTGGCAAGATCAAGAAATTAGTTTATTTTTAGGCGATCGCCAACTGTTACCGATTGAAGAACAAACCGGAACGAGAGTCAAGACAAATACAATAAATTTTAATGCCGAAAAAATTCCTCCTGGGGAATACTTTGTTCGTTTGCGTGTTGATGGAGTGGATAGCTTATTGGTGGATAATTCCGTCAAACCTCCTGTATTCGATTCCAGCCAAAAGGTGACGCTGCCATGAGCAAGGGTAATTACTGGTTAGCAAGTAATGAAAAATACTTGGAATTAGCGTTGGAGTGGCTGCACCTGCGCTTACAAAGAATGACTGACAAGGAAATCCAAGATACTGACATAGAGCAAGCATATGTAGCAATGGAACAAGTTGCAGCGATTGAACCATTCCCTGCTTTGGTGTCATTAAGTCAGCGGTTTGGACTTTCTCCCTTTGAAAAAGGGGTTTTACTATTGTGTGTGGGGATGGAACTGGATACGAGGATTGCCCTTTTATGTGCAAAGGCTCAAGAAGATAGTCAAAGTCCTTATCCTACCTTTGCTTTGGCACTTTCTCTATTTGACGAACCGGCTTGGGATGTCGTTTCACCAGAGCGTCCTCTGCGTTATTGGCGATTAATTGAAATAAATCGGGTAGGATATCAACCTTTAATTAGTAGTGCCATAAGAGCAGATGAACGGATCGTCAACTATATCAAGGGTTTAAATTATTTGGATGACCGACTGGCAACTTTAGTAATGCCGGTGGAAAATCCTATAGGTATATTACCACCATCTCAGGAAACCATTGTCGAAAAAATTATTCACCATCTCAAACAAGCAAATTCTGCAACACATTTACCGATAATTGAGTTATTAGGTAGCGATAGCTCTAGCAAAGAACTAATTGCCAGTCATACTGCTGCGGCTTTTGGTTTACAACTTTATTGCTTACCATCTGGATTACTACCAACACCAGCAGTAGAATTAGAAACTTTCCTGCGATTATGGCAGAGGGAAAGCATACTGATGCCAGTTGCGATTTACCTTGATGCTAAGGAAGGGGAAAATTCTGCAACTAAGGCATCTTCTTCACCACTCAATCGTTTTTTATCGCGCTACCATAACTTGTTGTTTCTCGATACTTACGAACCACCGCAGTTAAGTAGAGCGAGCGTGAGTTTTGATATTACTAAACCCACAGCCCCAGAACAACAAATTGCTTGGACAGAAATTCTTGATACTTCTGGATTACCAGAAAGCCCTTCCCTTTTAGCTTCGCAGTTTAGTCTTAACCTCTCAACCATTGAGCGGAATGCTCAAATAGCATTTAATGAAAATGTCACAGATAAAGCTGAATTACATACTTGTCTTTGGAACGCTTGTTTAATTAGCACTCGTCCGCAATTGGATAATCTAGCTCAACGTATTGATACCAAAGCCACTTGGAATGATATTGTATTGCCATCAGAAGAAATGGGCTTACTGAGTCAAATTGCCGACCAAGTTAAACAGCGTCGTCAAGTTTATGAAAACTGGGGATTTCAACGACGGATGAATCGGGGAATGGGAATCAGTGCCATGTTTGCTGGAGAGAGCGGTACGGGGAAGACGATGGCAGCAGAAGTAATTGCGAATAGTTTGCAGTTAAATCTTTACCGTATAGACTTGTCAGCAGTGGTAAGTAAATATATTGGTGAAACTGAGAAAAACCTGCGAAAGTTGTTTGATGCCGCTGAAGATGGTGGTGCTATCTTATTCTTCGATGAAGCCGATGCTCTATTTGGTAAACGCAGTGAAGTGAAAGATAGTCACGATCGCTATGCCAATATTGAGATAAATTATCTATTACAAAGGATAGAATCCTATCGGGGATTGGCAATTTTGGCAACGAATATGAAAAGTTCTTTGGATACGGCTTTTCTACGACGACTGCGGTTTATGATTAACTTTCCCTTCCCTGGTAAATTAGAACGCAAGTTAATGTGGGAGAAAGTTTTTCCAGAACAAACACCAACAGAATCATTAGATTTTGAACGTTTGGGAAGATTGAATTTGACGGGTGGTAGCATTCATAATGTTGCGATTAATGCAGCTTTTTTGGCAGTTCGGGAAGGTACGGGAGTGACGATGCAATCCGTATTAGCCGCTGCACGGACAGAGTTTCGTAAGTTAGAGCGACCGATTAATGAGGCGGATTTTGCATAAAAATCCTTGGCATTTACTATGAATAAACCCCGCTAATATATTTTCTCTATCAATATAATTTTTTATTTTTTCTGCTGCTCTTTTTTCCTTTTACCCATAAATCTATTAACAGTTTTCATTTGCCGTTCTTCCGATAATCATAATTCCCCGACCACACCCCAACTTTTTTTGATTGTGCGATCGCCTCTGCATTTTCAATAGCTATCTTATTCGGGCAGCTATTTGAATACTTCTTATAATGGTACGCAAAACCTGCTCGTACCATCTCTTCATTGAGAAACTTCTCGCTTCCGTCGTCCTGGGAAGTGAAGATTTCAGCGACCGTTCGACCGTATCTATTTTGTTCGATTTGAGAAACCATAACTTTATTACCAGCTTCTTGGATTAATGTTCTAAGATGAACGGTGGCATTATTCCCCAAAGGCTGTGATTTTTCCGGTGCATCAATACAAGCAAGCCTAATTTTTACCTTTTCTCCTGCTGTCTGCCATACAGTTATCGTATCCCCATCGCTTACCGACAATACAGTCCAACTGTCTGTTGGTGGTGAAACTTTAATGTTATCTACTGTCTGCCCTTGTTGTCTGCCGGACAAAAGTAATATAAGAAATATACCGCCGACTCCAATAAAAATAGCCATATTTATAAAGTTTTTAGTAAGTTTTTTCATTTCTATTAACTCCTATTTTTTTAAATAGTCAATTTATCTACAGCAAAATAATAAAATGCTACTAATTTTATAATCTACAAGAAGTAGTATTACTAATTGTCTGCAAGTATATAGTTAATTCACCTCAGTGTAAGCCTGTATTTTTACTAATCGACAAACCACAAAATTAATTTTCGGTTTTAAACAATGATTTTATTAAGTTCAGTTTTTGGTATTGCAGTTTCTCCATTAACTGTATCTGCTATTCCTTATCAGTCCAATACTGTATACAAGGCAACAGACCGAAGAAATGAGGTAGTAGTATTTAGCTCTACTCTTGGGTAAAAATATTCCAGTAGTTCGCTATTAACAGAAAATTTCACGCTCAAAGTTAATCTAATATTTAATTGAGAGCGCCGTTATTATGCAAATAGAAACCGATCGAGAATTTTGGACAAGACAACTCGAAGAATGGCGCAAACTTGTGCGTCAAAGGAAATTAAAGGAACTCAATTCCCAAAACAACTCGCCTGTCAACCACGATGCGACGAACAAACCTGTTTAGTATCCGCTTCTTATCATCTGCTGTTCTAGTCTCCCAAAATTCGCGATCGCAAAACATTTGGGATAATTCTTCTCTTACTAATATGCTCCGTGTTGTGACATTTTCGTGCAAACTTAAAATGCTCGCTATTTGTTCGCGAATACCGTCTTTAGCTTTTTCAACAAAGGGATTGACGGGTAATTTTTCTAATCCCGCTAAAGTCTCTCGCAGTTCTTTAACTTCTACGGGTTCTTCGCGTTTCTCTCGATCCAGATTTACCATCCCAGCTAACCTAGTAGCTTCTAATACTAGTAAATCTGCAACTTGTTCGTCGAGATAATCGCTGCGAATCATTTCTTTGCGATCGCAACGTCCCAAGGAAAAATAAGTACATTGGTAGTAATGGATTAACTTTCCTCCTCTCTGGAGTTGTCCGGATGTTCGAGTTAATGCTCCTCCACAGTTAGAGCATTTTAATAAATTGGCGAAAGGGTTTACTCTTTTACTACCAACCCAGCGATTATTGGCATTAGACCGAATAATCCTTTTAACTTGTTCGTGTTGCTCGCGGCTAATAATTCCTTCATGGGTATCCCAGTTACAATCCCATTTATCGAAATGGTTTAATTGCTTTCCCGATGGACTTTTGGTTGTGACATTAAAAGGAGTTCCCCCAGCGTTAACTGGGTTGACTAAAAAGTTCTTTAATCCGGATGGAGACCATTGCAGGCTTCCCCAAGGATATCGTTTGTAAGTATTCTTCTTATTTGACGAAAAATCAGCGTCGTCTAAATTTTCTCTATCAATTACTTGTTTGCCAGTTGTCTTGCGACTTCGGGCTTCCACTTTGCTCTTCGTCCCGAACATTTTATTGAGAGTGTCGCAGGTTCTACGGACGCTACCACATTCGTTAAATACTTCAAAGGCAAATAAGGCTAATTCCCAAACTCGAAAACATCGTTGCTCCTCCAATAAACAAATACACCAACTTTCATCTAACACATAGCGATCGCTAACAACTTTCCATCCTAAAGGTGCGAATCTGTGACTTTTTCGCTGTGTCATTCGGTGCTTGCGTTCCGCACTAACGCGACTGGATAACATTTTAATTTCAAACTTAGATGCTGCAAGCAAAATATCAACCGTTAATTCTCCACCCAAACTTTCGGTATCGATAGTTTGATCGAGAGCTAACAATTTTATACTTTTACTCCGCAATACCTCCATTAAGGCGTAAAATAATTTTGACGAACTACCGATGCGGTCAATTCTTGTTACAACCAACTCACTAACTAGACCTTTTGAAGATGCTTTCAAATCATCAATCAGTTGTTGCAAACCCTCGCGGACTTCGGTAGTACGACTTTGGATATCCCAATAAAAACGCGCACATCCGCCATTTTTACCTCTTTCTAATTGCTTTTTAAGCGCATTTCGGTCTTCCTGCTGCTCAATGCTAGATACTCGACCGTAAAACCATTTTTCATTCATGGCATTTTATTTTTTGTTCTATAGAGAATATACCATGTCATTTCTAAACGCCGAAGAACCAACAGCGGTTGATTTAGTTACTGATTTTGGTGTTAACCTCCTCTGGCATCCGAGTTTGGGCTTAGAATTGGGGATAGATTTGCAGACGATGCTGTGGGAATGTCTTTTAGGTAAAAAACCCCTCGACATTCTAGTTTTTGAAGGTTCTGTAATTCAAGCTCCCAACGGAACCGGAGAATGGAATCGTTTTGCAGACCGTCCCATGAAAGATTGGTTGAGCGACCTGGCTCAGGTTGCCAATTTTGTGGTAGCGGTGGGAGACTGCGCTTGCTGGGGAGGAATTCCCGCAATGGCACCAAATCCCACAGATTCAACGGGATTGCAATTTCTTAAACGAGAAGAAGGCGGATTTTTGGGTAAAGATTTTCGGTCAAAATCAGGTTTACCCGTGATAAATATTCCCGGATGCCCAGCCTATACAGATACATCTTCTGGAATTACTTCTATCCAAGCATTTAATATTGTTTTTAAATCATAATTTATTAAATATTGCTTATTTCAAACTAACGTTATATTAGTAAATCAGTTGAAAAACGCTGCATTAGATATATAAATTAAATGACTTAAATTTTGCTTAATTCAATGTATTGAACAATAAAGCTAAAAACAGTTTATATTATGCTTAGTTAGAAGGGAAAAACATTTTAATACATATTTGATGATTGTATATACGTACTAATAAATGTGAATGTTTTTTTGTTACTTTATATAAAAATAGAATAAATTTACTTGAATTATTTTCACTTATAGAATGTCAAAATTTAAAGGTTTTACCCTAAGGTTATTAACTTAATTCAATTAAATACTATTTAATGACTACAGCGTAGTTTATATACTTCTAATTCCAATTCAGCTATACGTTTCTTCAGTTGAGTATTTTCGTCTTTTAATTTTTCGTTTTCATTTTTTTCTTCAAATGCTTGATTGAAAGCTTTTCTTCTATTTTCTAACCCAAACCAGCGTTGATATACTTTAGTATGCATCTCAACTGTATGTCCTAGATTGTCAGCAGCAGCTTTAACAGGAATTCCTTGTAAGTGAGCGCGAATAGCGCAAGCATGACGTAAATCATAAGGTTTAAAGCCAAAAGAGTATCGAATAAAGCAATGACTAACATTACTAACTTTACTCTCTAAGCTTTTATAGTCTTCTACTTCTGAGACGTATTTTTTTATAAATTCAATATTTTCTTTGTTATGTAAATCAAAAAGCTCAATCCATTCAGGTACAAACGGAAACACTTCCCTGTATCCAGTTTTGTTTGATTCATGAACTTTAAAAGTATTGTGCTTGTTTTCTGGTGATATCAACCAATCTAAATCAGGTTGATTAAAAATTTCTCTAGGTCGTAAACCGTATATAGCGAGTAGCGCGTAAATCAATTTAACGCGCTTATGGCATTCAACCGCTTGTCTTTTAGTAGATGCATCCCGCTTAATAAAGTGACAAAACGTGTTGAAAATATGCACAACGTCATTGTCTGTAGGAATATTTCTTTCTTGCTTTTCTATCCTAATCTTTAAAAAATTTAAATCAATATCAATGCCTAGCTCTTTTACTATGAAGTTCGCACACTCTATACACATTTTTCTTTGAGAAGGTGTATTAGATTTTTGAATCTTATCAACTAGACTAGACTTTGATATTACATCATCTGACAGAAAAAACAGCTTATATCTTTTCTTTAAGCCTGAGAATGTATTTTGACTTTTTATTGTTTTTTTGCGAGTTTGAAAATATCTTTTTTCCAAATCATCGTAAAATTCACTGAAAGTAATATTGTTCTTTGTTTGAGACTGTTTACCTAAATACTTGTCAGTCCATATAAAAGTTTGACGAGCAATTAACTTTCCCAATTCATGAGCTTCTTCTTCTGCGGTTTTTAGCCCGTCAAAGTTAGCTGGTATCCCTAAAGATATTGTGTACTGTTTTGTCGGCTTTCCTTGCTTGTGAGTATCACCGGGTTTGAGTGGGAGTGTAGAGATTAGCTGTATTATCCCCCCTGTAGCTTTTAAACTGACTTTGGTTTTACTAGATTTCAATCTCTGATTAACTTTGACGAGTTCTTCGTTGAATTTCACGTCGTAATGTTCCTTTGTTCTATCTGCTATATTCTTACGCCCCTTATAGGAACCATCAGAAGTGCTAGGAACCTCAAAATCGCTGAAAACCCGATCTTGTATATAATCCATTTTTCTTAAATTTGACTTAAAAAAGAAAATGTTCTACTTGAACTAAAACGACTTAAAGTAAGTTCAGTGTAAACATTTTAGTCATGTCAATGACTTAAGTCAATCTGGTTTCCCAGCCCATCCCGATTGGATAACGCAAATTTTGGTGGCGATCGCAACTGGTAGAATCGGCGATATTGTTCTTGATGATTTGCATCGTCCCCAAACTTTCTTCAATACGTTTACGCAAACTGGTTGTACTCGCAATATTCACTTTGCTTACAAAGCATCCACCACAGAATTTGGTCAGCGTAAAGGATGCCTATTTTATGATATTGGGTGTCGCGGCCCGATGACTCATTCTTCCTGCAACCGCATTTTGTGGAATCGCGTTTCATCAAAAACCCGCGCTGGTGTACCTTGTCTAGGCTGCACCGAACCAGAATTTCCCTTTTACGATCTCAAACCGGGAACTGTATTTAAAACTCATGATTTCTGTATGATGTGGTTCTCAAAGTGAATTGCGAAGACTACTGACTTTTTGACGCGACATTTTGGGAATCAATGAACTGCGATCGCTCTTACCTTTTGTGGAGATTGAGGTGGATTCGTCAGGGGATAAAACATTCTGTAGCGATGTTTTTAGGTTATTTGTTAACTGACATTTTTCTGTTTGCTGCGAACTACTTGAAAATTGCCAAATGTAAATAATGTGTGCTTCTCAAAGGAATTGTCAAAATATTCTCTTGACAATTGATTTAATTAGTGAGAAGAAATTTGCCGATTTTTTCTGAAGCAGTATCAAAGTTAATCTCGTCTCTGGAACAGGGTTTGCGGCTACCGTCACAGAATTGACACATGATTGACACACAAACTTCAACATTTAGAAATATATTCGCTTTCAAGGATTAACAATTAGTAATAAATTGTTACAGTAAACACCGTAACGCTAATTGTTGTCCGAGTTTAAGCTTGCAAATATCGGGGATAAATGAACTCAAGCCTAATTTTGTCAAATATCTTAAATCCGCCAGTACTATTCTTTTTTCTAGGAATGCTGGCGATTTTGTTAAAATCCGATCTGGAAATTCCGCAGCCGTTACCAAAACTTTTTTCTCTGTACCTGCTACTCGCTATTGGTTTCAAAGGTGGGTACGAGCTACAACAAAGCGGTGTCAATCCGCAAATTGCGTTAACTATACTAGCAGCAGTGCTGATGGCTTGCGTCGTTCCCATTTATTCATTCTTTATCTTGAGAACAAAACTTGACACCTATAATGCAGCCGCGATCGCAGCAACCTATGGTTCCATAAGTGCCGTTACTTTTATCACCGCACAGTCTTTTCTCAAACTTTTAAGTATTCCCTCTGGTGGACACATGGTAGCGGCTTTAGCATTAATGGAATCCCCGGCAATTGTTGTGGGGATTGTGTTAGTAAGGGTATTCGCTGAAAAAAAAGGGGAAGAAAAGTTTTCTTGGAATGAAGTTTTGCGAGAAGCGTTTCTGAACGGCTCTGTATTTCTACTTATTGGTAGTGTAATTATTGGGATTCTTACGGGGGAAAAAGGATGGCAAAAATTGTCACCATTTACTCAAGATATTTTTTATGGAGTTTTAGCATTCTTTCTGTTAGATATGGGAATGGTAGCAGCTAGAAGAATTAAAGATTTGAGTAAAACTGGCTCTTTCCTAATTTCATTCTCCGTGTTTATGCCTGTAGCAAACGCAATTGTGGGGATAATTATTGCCAAACTAATTGGTATGACTCCAGGAAATGCGCTGTTATTTGCAGTTCTTAGCGCTAGTGCTTCTTACATAGCAGTTCCCGCAGCTATGAGAATGTCAGTTCCTGAAGCTAATCCTAGTTTATATGTTTCTATGGCGTTGGCGTTAACTTTTCCTTTCAACATTATCATAGGAATTCCTTTATACATGAACATCATCAAAGCTATAGGTATTTCATAGGTATTTAAATTAATGGAACCAGTAAAACGCATTGAAATTATTACCAATTCTTTAGAAATTCCCCTAGTTCTAGAAATTCTCGACAAAATTGGATCTGGCTACACAATTATCAAAGAAGTTACAGGAAAAGGAGATAGAGGTAGGGTGATTGATGATTTAGAAACTCAAGCATTTACAAATGGTTATGTATTAAGTATTTGCACCTTAGAACAACATTATGATTTAGTAGCAAAAATTAAACCTGTATTAAAAAAATATGGAGGTGTATGTATTGTTTCTGATGCGGAATGGATTGCTCACTAATAATTTGACGTTGGAGTTTGCTGTAGCTTAGATTGGTGACAATTTACTATATTTGAACCTAAAAATATATTTTGGTAAGAGGAATCAAAAGCGTGCCAATCAAACGTATAATTGCAGGTTTAAGCGAATTTCATGACAACTATTTTGTTGCACACCGCGAACTATTCGAGCAGTTATCTCACGGTCAAAGTCCTGGTGTGATGTTCATCACTTGTTCTGACTCGCGGATTGACCCATGTTTAATTACCCAAACTCAACCAGGAGAATTATTTGTAGTCCGGAATGTTGGTAATATTATTCCAGCTTATGGAAGCATGATGAATAGTGAAAGTGCAGCGATTGAATACGCTATTCAGGCTTTGGATATAAAAGATATTATTGTTTGCGGTCATTCACATTGCGGAGCTATGAAAGGACTATTGCAAATAGGTAGTCTTTCTCAACAAATGCCTTTAGTTTATGACTGGTTAAAGCATTATGCAGAACCTACCCGTCGTCTCGTTATGGATAATTATCAAAATTGTTCTGGTGAGCAACTTTTGAAAATTGCCATTCAGCAAAACGTGATCACGCAATTAAAAAATTTGGAAACTTATCCAGCGATTCGCTCTCGAATTCATGGTGGTGATTTGACTATTCATGCTTGGATTTACGAAATAGAAACAGGAGAAGTTTTTATTTATGAGCCAAATAGTCAAGAATTTAAACTTATAGAACAAAATACCGCTAATATAAACGATACTCTTGTCGGTTTACACGTAGATTAATTTTACTTAATACTGCATAATTCGTTAATTGACAGTTGATAAAACTGGGTTATTCTCAGGAATGGCCGCAATTGTCATAAGACCGAGGGAACGGTGCGTGACACATAAACCATTATATTGCGTTAGAAATCAAGCGAAGTGTCACAGCACCCTACGACCAAAATATGCCAGTTGCGGCCATTCCTAATTCTATCGCTTAGACACCAATTGTAGTGGCTATGCAACATATCGACCTATCTCGACATTTGTTTATTTTGACCTGTATTAGGTCTTAGCTTATAGACATAATTTGTTAACACTGTCTCGACCTGCAATGTTATCTTAATACAACATTAGTACATTATTAGTAGATTGTATATATGTCTAGAAAAAAAGGGTCGATGGTTTACTTGTCAGACGAGGATAAAGCTAAGTTAGAAGCTATTGCAGCAAGCTGGGGAGTATCACAGTCTTCAGCCATACAAAGGTTGATTAGGGAGCATAAAATAAAATAGAAATACCACGGTGGTTAAAACGCAAAATGCGCCACGGGGAGTATCCCCGTGGACACTTTTGCCACTCGTGTCGCTTATATCTCAGGGCTGAAGCCACTGAGTTTTACGGATACCGCGTATTCCTATAAGTAGGACTTACGTTAGCGGAGCGTGACGCGGTAGCGTCATTATTGTCACAATCTATCAATGGTGCGTGACGCTACAAGTCTTATAACCACGTACAAAATTTATTAAA
>NZ_JAYGHM010000003.1:143523-175807 GCF_034931125.1 Rivularia sp. UHCC 0363
GTCATGGGTTCCCAGCCGGAGGCTGGGAACCAGTTAAATGCATGAGCCAAAAACGAATAAATTCTATCAAAGTACACAGCCTAGTCACACACCCTACAATAACAATTGTGCCTTTTTGCTAAGTCCGGATAAGTTAAATCATCTAAACTGTAGAGACGTTGATTATATCGCTTCTTTTATTTTGATCGAAAAGTCAACTGTCAATAGTATCAAAAGCAGAGAAGTCACTTGAGAACGAATGATAGATGCATCTAGTAGCCGCGCAATGGCATATTAAACACGATTCAGCTATAACGATTTAATCCCACCCTCAGACTTAATTTTACAGCAAAACTGCATAATCAGTTTCTCGAAGCGCCCATAATTATGTATAACACCTGCATTTATGCAGCAAATATGTAACGCAATAATCATAATGATGAATTTTTATGGATTAAATGGTAATGACCTATTGTTAATGACGATAAATATAGGAGAACAAATATTTGCAATAATAGTGCGGTAAAATCTTATGCTTATGGAAAAACGCGGAAACGTCATAAATAAGTTTTCTAGCTTTATCAGTTTTACAGGCAATAACCATCAAATTAAGTTGAATTGGCAGGTTGACTTGGAACTAGAAAATAGCATGAGACTAAAAGTAGCGGCAGATCCAGACGCTAAAGAAAGCTTTTGGGCGCAATATTTTCTCAAAATGCTATTAATTCAATATCAACCAGATTGCAAAAATGTACTTAATTTTAATCCAGGATGTATACCGACAGCAAAGAAGCATTTTTCAGCTTATTTACAAGAAGCCTGTTTCAAAGCTGCAAAAGATATACATTATGAATTTAAGTATATTAAACATAAATATTCTTTGGAAGAATGTTTTCAAATAGCAAATGTGGCTGCTAGTTCACCCAGCAAGTTTTTCAAAAGCTTTAATTTGGAACGCGAGACGATTAATGTAGAAGCATATGCGATCGCTGCTTTTAAACGATTTATTCGCAATCAAATTTATCACCAAGATTTAGAAGCAAGGAGAACCAGATTTTCTAATTACGGTTTATTGAAGGATCTAAGTTTTCGAGAATTAAATGAAGCTTTGTCAGCGCAAAATTTTCACAGCGAAAAAATCATTTTATATCGCTTAGTTTGGCAATGCTTTCATGAAGTTTTTCAGCCCACACCGAACAGCTTGGCTCGGACGCGAAACCCCTCGCAAAACGACTTTGCAGCAATTGCTAGTTACTACAATCAACGATGCAATCAACTCAATGTTAATCATGTTTCTGCAACAGATATCACAATTCAAGAAATGCTGTTGACTTGTATAAATGCGGCTAAAAATTATCGCACTAAACAATATTTTTCCTTTGAGGAAGATTATTATGATATTTCCGATGCTACACCTTCTACATGGGATATATTAATAGAGCAGGAAGAATGGCGACAGGTACAGGTTATTGTTGACAATTTATTCACAAATATGCCACAACTGTGTCAAATTATTTTTAAATTATGGCAGGGACTAAACTTAACTCAAGCTGAAATAGCCAATCTTTTAAAATCTAAATATCCAGAGCTACAAAAGCAGTATCAAGTCGCTCGTCAAATAAAAAGATATACCAGAAATATATTAAAGGAGTTTGCCGAACAATGGAATCAAGTCAACTTAGAAATATATCTTAGTTGCGATCACAATATTGAAAGAATAAAATCAGCTTTGGATAATTGTTTAGAATCTTATTGTAAACAACTTTTTTGCTCGATTCTAGATACAAATTTGAAAAGAATTATTCATGCAAACCAAAAAAAGTGCGATTTGGATCGCGATCTTAATTCACTTATGGAAATAAAATTGAAACTAATTGAGTTATTTCAACACGAACTTGAACAAAATATGTGTTTAGAAACCAACTCGCTCTCGGTAGTCAATCAGAAGCTCGTTGATTTTGTAAATGAATGGATAGAAAAGCAGGATGATTTTTATGAATGAAAATAATCAGACATTGAACTTTGAGGATTTGTTAGAAATTCACCCAGAACATTTATGGTGGGAATTTTCCGAGCAAGAACGGGAAACAGCATGGGAACAAACTGCTGTGAATAATTACCAAAATGCAGCTGCTCGTCACAGAGCTTTTGTTAATTGCTTATGTTTAAACACTTTCGTCAAATACTTGGAGGATGAGCCAGATTTACTCGCAAAATTCCAGATACCTACAAATATCCATTTGCATGGACAGTGGGAATTTGTCAGTGGGATTGAGTTAACTTTTAATCAAACTCGTGTGGTTTTAATTCCCAGCGAGCAAGGTAATATCGATGAGTTTCGCATCCCGCAAGAGTGGGTTGATATTCCTAACTGGGCTACTAACTATTATCTCCCAGTACAGATCAATTTAACAGAAAATTGGTTGCGGATATGGGGGTTTATTAGCTACGAACAAGTTAGCAAAAAATCAAAATATGACTCTCTTGATAGAACTTATTCTGTAAATAAATGCGATTTAATTGCCGATATCAATATCATGTGGGTAGCTGAAGAACTTTGTCCATTCCAGAAACCACAAGTTAAGCCTTTACCAAGTTTATCTGAGGTTCAAGCACGAGAAGCGATCGCACAATTACGCAAATCAATTTATTCCCCTCGTCTGGATATTAACTTTGCGCTATGGGGAGCAATTTTAGCTGACGACGAATATCGCTCGATTTTGTACAACGGGATACAAAGTTCACAAAATAATCTCATGAAAAATACAGATAAAATCGTACAGAATTTAAGTTTGTGGTTTGATAATATCTTTAATGCAGGTTTTCGTTCTGTTGATGATTTGTTGACTTTAACGGATGCAAGAGCATATCAATTTAGAAGCGATTCTGTTTTAAATGAAGTTTGCGTCAAAGGAGCTAAACTGATTGATTTAGGAATGCAAATAGAAAATAAATCTGTCGCATTACTAATTGGTTTATCACCGCAAATTGATAATAAAGTCGGTATTCGGGTGCAGCTTTACCCTGCTTCTGGAGAAACCTATTTACCTGCGAATATTAAATTAACTTTGCTTTCCGAGTCAGGGAAAACATTACATTCAGTTGAATCAAGAAGTTACGATAATTATATTCAATTGAAAAGATTTAAATTGACTCTGGGTAAACATTTCAGCATTCAAGTGGCTCTCAAAGATTTCCAAATAATGGAAAACTTTGTTCTCCAAGACTTGGCTTGTTCTGAGATATAAGAGTAATTCAGGCTATTTGATTGGAAAAAATATAAGTTAAAACGGAGATTTAAATAAAAATATGATTGACAAATTTTTCAATACACACAATATGCCAAGTTAGTTTTTAAGTCTAATTTTATAGATTTTCTAGTAACTACTCCTAAAATTGATATTATCATTAGTGTCAATTTAAAAAAATATGCCTATGGGTAGATTAATTGGCGGATAAAAAAAATATAGCTTCCAAATGTTTGTTAAGTGCGATCGGTATTCCATCAAACTGCCAAAGATGTCAAAATAAGAAAGAACTTTATCATCGAAGGGTTCACCCGGTGGGAAATATGAGTAAGTTAGTAATATTAAATTTGTCCAGGGGTAGCTTACAGGAGGGATTTGATCGGGCGATCGCGCAAATTTACGAACGCAAACAAGATGTGAATCTGTTCTCAATTCAGTTTACCGGAAGTCTACCCCCCGCGCCAGAAATTACCGAGCTTTACAGGCGTTGGCAAATTCTCTATAGTCTACTTTATGACTGCTTAATGCCCGATGTAAACTGGCGACAGGATTATGTTTCGGATGCAGAAATTGAAATTGAGTCGGACGATATTACTAATATTTCATCGATTGAATTTAATAAGCTATGCGACGAATTAAAAAATAAAATTAATCTTTGGCTCAATTCAATTACTTTTACTAATATAGAACAAAAAATACGCACAAAATTAGACCCATCGGAAGAAATACAGGTAGTAATTCAAACAGATGTAGATGAAGTGCGGCGATTGCCTTGGAATCTATGGGATTTCTTTGATGACTATCCCCACGCTGTTTTATGCTTGAGTTCTCCGGAATTCGAGCGGTTGGAAACCATCGGTAAATCTAACAGTAATCAAGTAAGAATTTTAGCAATATTAGGTAATAGCGAAAATATTGATATTCAAGAAGATAGAATCATCCTCGAACATTTACCTGGTGCGGAAACAACTTTTTTAGTAGAACCCGAACGTCAAGAATTAGATTTGATGCTGTGGGATAAAAAAGGATGGGATATATTGTTTTTTGCCGGACATAGTTCGAGTCAGTTAAGTGGAGAAACCGGGCGAATTTATATCAATCCTTATGATAGTTTAACTATAGAGCAGTTAAAGAACGGTTTAAGAGCGGCGATATCGCGGGGGTTGCGGTTAGCAATCTTTAATTCCTGCGATGGTTTGGGATTAGCAACACAACTCGCTTCATTGCATATTCCGCAAATGATTGTGATGCGGGAACCAGTACCCGATTTAGTCGCGCAGAGATTCTTAAAGTTCTTCTTATCAGCTTTTTCCGAATCCAAATCCTTTTATTTAGCAGTTCGTGAAGCTGGGGAAAGATTGCAGGGTTTAGAAGCAGAATTTCCCTGTGCAAGCTGGTTGCCAATAATTTGTCAAAATCCGACAGAAGCAGCTTTAATTTGGTCAAATCCAACTAAAAACCCGCAGAAAGTCCAGAATTACCGATTATCATCGCGTCAGATAATCCCGGCAATTTTTACCGCAAGTTTAGCGATCGCAACTCTAATCATGGGAGTGCGAAGTTTGGGATTATTGCAAAATTGGGAACTTGCAGCCTTTGATAGTATGATGCGTATGCGACCTGATGAAGGAAAAGATCATCGCATTTTAATCGTCGGGATAACCGAAGCTGACATACAGGCACAGAATGCTTCGGAAAGAGGTGGTGCGTCGCTCTCAGATAGTGCATTAGCACAACTAATAAGTAAATTAGAAAAATATAGTCCCCGCATTATTGGTTTAGATATTTATCGAGAAAATCCCGTCAAAGAGAAATATGCAGACTTAGCTAAATGGATGAAAAATGCTAATTTTATCGGAATTTGTCAAGTCAGTGGAGATGAAAATCCCGGTGTCCCAGCACCTCCAGAGCTTTCCGAGCAAAACTTAGGATTCAGCGACATTGTAACAGATGATGATAACATTTTGCGCCGTCATTTATTAGCGATGGCAGGAGCAAAACCCTGTAATACCAATAAATCCTTTAGTTTTCAACTTGCAGAACGTTATTTAGCCCAAGCTATCATCGAACTTAAGCTTAATCAAGATAATTCCAAATCGGGTAATGTAATATTTCCATATTTACAAGACAACAGCGGCGGTTATAGTAAAATTGATAGCTTGGGTTATCAAATCATGCTTAATTGGCGATCGACACCTCAAATCGCGACGCAAGTAACCCTATCTGACGTACTTAATAATAAACTTACACCCGATCAAGTCAAAGATAAAATAGTTATTATTGGTACCACCGCAGAAAGCTTTAATAATTATGCACTAAGACCTTATAGCGCACAATCCCAGGAAGATAGAACACCGGGAGTAATCATACACGCACACATGGTAAGTCAACTTCTAAGCGCTGTCCTTGATCGTAGACCGTTATTATGGGTATGGTCAAAATGGAGCGAAGCACTGTGGATTTACTGTTGGGCAATGGTTGGAGGAATGCTTGCTTGGCGGTGTAAATCAGCGTTACATTTATTATTAACATTAGGTCTAGCCCAAGGAATATTATATTATCTTTGCTACATTTTGTTAATTCAAGGTGCTTGGATACCCTTAGTTCCTTCAACTTTGGCAATAATTGCAGGTAGCGGTAGTATTGCAACTTACAACTTAAAAAAAAGAGCTATAGCTAACAACCAACCTTTTCCAGATTCTCCTGTTTTGTCTTAGGTTCCTCAGCCACAAAATAAATATCACCATTTTTATCCACCACCCAACCAGTAGCTTCAACAACTCGATTTTGGATTATACGATTTTGGATTGAACTCCCCATCTCCCCATCTCCCCATCTCCCCATCTCCCCATCTCCTTGTCTCCCCATCTCCCCATCTCCTTGTCTCCCCATCTCCCCATCTCCTTGTCTCCCCATCTCCTCATCTACCCAATCAACATCTAAAGCAGAATTAATTCCTAGCACTTCACTAGGTAAAGGAGGTAAACCACCACGTTTGGTAAAAATAAATTCGCTTTGATTTCCTCCACGGGATCTACAAACTTGAGAGATTTTGGGGTCAACTGGTATATCTGGCAATTCCGTTAGTTCCTTTGTGGGTTCTACATTAGTCGCATTAATGCTTAAGATACCGTTTAAATTTGGGTTGGATTGTGAAATTGCCGTAATATCGCTAGTCAAAAGTTCTTGCGGATTAAGTTCGCTGGGGTTATCGGTAGATAAAAGTGCTGCTAATTGATCTCGACTGCGGGGTTGAATCCCTAAAATACCAGTAGCATTGATGTCAACTCTCCCACCACTACCAGTAAAAGCATTCGCGGTAATGTCGCTGTTTTCCGAAAGGACTGCAACTATAAAACCATTAGGAATATTAATATTGATATTACCACCATCGCCTTCAAGTTGAGCAATTCCTGCATTACTAGAAATTTGACTATTGCGACGCATTAATAGTAAATTTTGTACTTGGAGATTAATATTACCTCCATTTGCTGAATCAGTTTCAGATATAATTTTACCTTGATTATTTAGAGTTATAGAATCGGCAGTTATATTAATTTCCCCTGCATTTCCTAAATTATTAGTATTACCAACAAAATTTATACTTAGTGGAAATTCTGGAAATAAGCTGCTGACGGTAATTTCAGCTTCATCTTTAACAATTAATCGCTTTGTGGAAATAGTTAATTTTCCACCGTTTTTGAAACCTGTTGTAGTAGCGCTCAAGCTACTAGAAACATTTGCAGAACTTCCCATTAATTCGACTGATTCAGCTGCATTTACGATTATATTTCCTCCTGCTCCTACCGCTGGTAGTAATTGAGATTCTGCCGTTATTAAACTACTAGATTCAGCAGATATCACAGCTCCATCTTTGATTAATAACCTACTAGTATTAATGGTCATATTACCCGCTTTCCCAACCGAGATATTATCATTATTCATACTACTAGGCAAATAACTACCGTTTGAGTCGATACCACCGATAATTTCTACAGATTCAGAGGCATTTATATTTATGCTACTTGATGCGCTGTTACCAATAGTTAAACTAGTTATTTGCATCCCATCTCGAACAACTAATTTTCTAGCGGTAATATTCAAATTTCCACTATCTACAGCATCTTGATCTGTCTGATTGATTAGGTTTATAGCATTATCACCAACTAATTCAACCAAATCACCTTGGATCTCAATATTACCACTACCAAATTTATTATCAACTATAACATTAGATGAAATTTTAGAACCGTTAACACTGCGTTGAATTAATTGAATATTCTGGAAATTTTCTACACCTTCATACCCTAAAACCCAACCTTGATCGGTTGAGTTAAGGCTTACAAAACTATTATTACCAACAGCAACTAATTCTATTCTTCCTGAGTCTACGGTTAAATTGCCTCCTTCTAACGTCACATCACCACCAATCAACGCTAAAGTTTTACCTGTAGGTACTTGTAAACCAACAGGTTGATTACTAAGATTATTTCCATCATTTTGAGAAGCTTGAGATTGATTGCGGATCGGTGCTGTTGCACCAAATTGTAATCCTATAGGAACATTTATAGTTAATAAAGGTGTATTTTGGGGTTCCGTAGCGCTAAATTGTGTACCGTCGGCAAAGTTAATACTACTTGCGGTAGTTGCGAAAAACGAACCACCAATATCTAAGGAAGCATTGTTACCAAAAATAATTCCTGAAGGATTAATTAAAAATAAATTTGCCGTACCATTGGTGCGAATTGTACCATCAATATTAGAAATAGATTTACCTGTAATGCGGGTGATAATATTTTGAATATTTGCCAGATTGTTAAAATATGCTGTTGTATTGGTGGGTACGGAGAATTGCTCAAAACTGTGAAATAAATTACTTCCTGTTTGAGTTCCACCTTCAATAATTTTAATATTATCTTGTTGTATGACGCTGGAATTAATCGGTAGAGTTGCATCTGGAACGATTTGGGCATTAACTAAGTTAGTGTAAAATGCTATGGTCGTAAATATTGTAATTGCTAGGTTGTGAAAGCAATGCTGATGAACTTTCATTACTTATTTCCAATACTGCACTCTAAACAAAATACCATTTGTTTGGTAAGAACACACGGTAAGTAGTAAACATACTCAGGACTTACGCAATTGTCACAAGTATAAGGTTGGTGCGTGACAATACAACCTCATTATTACGTTAAAAATTAGCCAAAATTTCACAGTACCCTGCAAGAAGATATGCCTTTTTGCTAAGTCTTAATACTAAAATAATATCCTCAATCTCTGATAAAAATTGAGGATTTAATCATATATTCAGTTTCAAGGTTTGTGATTATTGAGTAACATTAAGTTTGGTAATACAGCTTTTCGGTTGTGTTTTGCTAAGAAGCTTTGCTTTTGATTCAGGGGCAACAATAACAGCCTCCACAAAACTTTTTATATACTCCATTAATAAAACAATAGTAGCAAGTAGCTAGTTCATACATCTCTTTTGAATCGACTTCTAAATCTTCCTGAATTTGTGCTTTTATTGCATTTTCACTAGGTTGAATTTTGTTTATATCTATTGTTATCTGGATTTTTGCTGCTTCGATTAAACCAGATTTATTCAGCAAATCGATTAATTTCTCATCATCATCTTCTATCATAGCCAAATAAATGTTATCTTTTAAGTCTTGCAATGTTACATTAGTCATGATTGTTTGTCCTTGTGAGTTAATTGTTAGATTTGTGAAAATGATGGCATCCATAGAATTTAGTACGATTATTCATTAATACTTGAATAACAATACTTTTCTTTTTGATAAACCGCTATTTTTGATCTCTTAAACCATCTTGGATAAAGTTGTAAGATACATTAAGATACTAAATTAAGCGGTTAAGGCTTTCATCAGTTTGTAGAAGGAGAATAAATTTTCTTTCCTGCTTACACTTTTAAATAGATGCAGACGAAGTTAACTTATGCAGTTTTTGGTTAATCACTTCAAAATAAATGGTTCTTGCATATAAATTCATCCTAAGTAAATAGCTAGAGAAGAGGGAGTGACAGAAAAATACTATTAACTTCAATCCAACTGCATAAGTTACATTTTTCTTTCCTATGAATCACATAGATACTTTGGTAAAATACCTAAAATAGTTTAATCAAAAATTAGTTTACTTGATGTTGATTTTTTAGCTAAAGGTAACTATGACTCTTAAAAGGATAATTTTTTGTATGCAAAGAAAAAGTTTAAACTTAATTATATTTAGCTTGATGCCGTTATTAATGCTGATCGCCATCACAACCTCTAATCAATCAGTAGTAGCATCGCAAACACAAATTAGTCAAAATGCTCCCAAACCACCAGTAAAGTCAAAGCAAAAGCAAGACGGTTCTAACCGAGGAAGACCAAGCAAAAGAAGAGGAATGGGAAGCCGTGGTGATTGTCCTGCTGCAAATATACCGCTTACTGCTTTAATTCCAGAAAATAAGATTGGTAAAGTAGTTGAAGCAAATCCAACATTTTGGTTTTATATTCCATATCAAGCAAGCAAGATACCTGTAGGTGAATTTGTGCTGCAAGATGAAGCTGATAATGATGTTTATCGGACTAAGTTCCCGATTAATAAAGGTGAAGGTATAGTTAGTATTAATCTTGGTTCAGGAAAAACTTTAGAAACCGATAAAATCTATCAATGGTATTTTAAATTAAATTGCAGTGGTGATAAATTATCTACTCCTATTTACGTGCATGGATGGGTGCAAAGAGTAGCACTTCAACCGTTACAGCAAAAGCAGTTAATCACATCTTCGTCACCCCGTCAACGTTTTGCTTTCTACGCTCAAAATGATATCTGGTATTCGGCTTTAACGGAATTAGTCAAACTTAAACAAGCAAATCCTCAAAGTAAAATTGTTGCAGAATATTGGTTGCGATTGCTTAATGATGTTGGTTTGCAAGAGTTATCAAAAGAACCAATTTTAGGAAAGATTGATTAATAAAATTAGTCAAGCTTACCATAACGCAATGTTTGCTTACTGTCAAAGCCAATTACCAACTAACACATATGGAGACCAAATTAAAGGTGATTCCCCATTGTTTAAAAGTTTAATTTGAGCCTGCTGTAAAGCTTTGGCTTTGTTTAATTTTTTGTTTTGTAATTCTTGATAAAATTGACTCATTAATTCAGCCGTAGACTTATCCTCAACAGCCCATAATGTAGCTAACGTACTTCTTGCACCCGCACGTATAGCAATTCCAGAAAGTCCTAAAGTTGCTCTTTTATCTCCATTTGCGGTTTCACAAGCGCTAAGAACTAATAATTGAATAGCGCGATCGGTATTTTTGTTAATTTGAAATACCCGTTCAAAATCTTTGAGTTTGAGTAGTTTATTCCAGGTCAGAATATAGGTTTCTTCTAAGTTTGAACTAAAGTTACCGTGAGTGGCAATATGAACTACTGAATATTTAGCAGATTCAATTTGTTTTTCTAAGTTACCTTCAGTAAATGATTGATTTAAAAGTTCTTTGCTATTAGGTATTTGTGTGTGAATTTTTTCTAGCTCAAATTCCACATTTTCTAGAGGATTAAACTGTTTATTTCCAATTAATCGCTTTTTACTGATTCCAGCCATGAGAATATTTAATTCTTTTTGTTGTAAAGGTTTTGGCTCTAACAGTTGTAAACCTGGAGTTAAAACAACGGCATATTTTTCAATCAAAAATTTTTGTTTTTCCGGTGCTTTGTCGTCGTAAAGTACAGCCATTGGAATATTTCTTAAATTTCCATCTAACACAAATACCAAAGTTTCAATATTGTTATTTTCTAAATCTGCTTCTAATGGCTTAATTAACCAGTTATATACTTCTCCAGATTTTATTTTTACCTGATTAATTTGTTCTGGTTGTCTAAGGTTATATTGTAAATCTTCTAAAGTCTTTTCAACTTGATTGGCTTGAATAAAAGTTGTGTAGCGTTTAAATTGATTTTGTTTAGGAAGTTTGAGAATAACTTCAATTCGATTTTGTAATATAATTGGATAAATAACCGCTGCTGTAGTATCAGTTTGATCGACGACTGTATCAATAATTTCTGGTTTAGCTTGCAAACAAGCTTCTTGAAAATAGTTTTCTATTTCTCTTAATTGTAGTGCTTCAATTACATCACGAGCTTGTTTTAAGTTTTCTTGGTTTATATTCTTAGAATTGGGCGATCGCAAAAGTAAATCAACCAATTGCCTGTATACTGGTTCTACATTATCTCGAAATGAAAACTGGATATCTGGATTGAATACGAGTAATTGACCACGTAAATCATTTAAATTGTTAACTGCTTGAGAATAATAATCTAAAGATGCGGATATATTTTCTTCAACTTTAAATATATATCCTAATTGCCATTGCCAAAGATAAGCAATATCTTTTGCTTCTATTCCTAAAGCTAAATCAACGGCTTTTTTGGTTAATTTTTGAGCATCAGTGACATTTTGAGTTTGTAAATACACGCTACCAAGCACACCCATTGCATAAGATTGCGATCGCACATCCTCCAACATTTCCGCTTGTTGAATCGATACGGCTAAAATTTGGGCTATATCCCATTCGGGTGCATTATTCGGACTAGCTTGTTTTAAAAAGAATAGATTTTGGGCTAAATTTATGCGAGCGTTAATCGATGTCTGAGATAATGGTAATTTGTTAATTGTCAACTGTAATTGAGAGTATAAATTATTCGCTTTGACAAATTCTTGAAGTTCTATCAAGACATTGAGCAAATTTAATTGAGCTTTAAGTTTAATTGCAGGTGATGTGGATATACCTACAGCCTTTTCATAGTTTTGTACAGCTTGTTGATATAATTTTATTACCTCCGGCGATATCGGTTCGCGAACATAAAGTAAAGGTGTAGTTTTTGCAAAATTTGTCGTGTTTTGTAAACGTAACCGTATTTTATTTGCTTGAATGCGTTTTGCATTACCCAAACTCAGCAAACTTTCAGCTATTTGAGGTGTAGATTTGATGTCTTGTGCCATTTTATAGCTTTGCTGCAAAGTTTTTATAGAAGCGTCTATTTCACCTAAATATAATTGAACATCACCTAAATTCCGTAATGTTATAACTTTGAGAATAGAAGCTGGTTGTTTATTTAATTCTGAAAGTAATTCTGCTAAAATCTTACGAGCCTGATGATAACGTCCTAAAGCCTGTAATGCCAGATTTTGATTAACCAAACTACGGAATTTTCCATCTTGAAAATTTACCCGTTTGTAGATATCAGTAGCTTGTTTCCAGTTATCTAAAGCAGCTATTGGCTTTCCTAATATTAATTGTAAGTTAGCTTGAATCTCTAACACTTGAGCAAGTACTTTTAAATTATTTTTTAAATTATCCTGTTTTTCTAATAAGTTACGACTTTGGGTAATATAATTTAAAGCCTGCTGATATTCTCCAATTTGCTTGTAAGCTAAAGAGATATTGCTCAGCGCGATCGCCATTTTTATTTTATTACCTTGACGTTGAAAAATTTGCGCTGCTTGCTTTAAATTTGATATCGCATCATTAAACTTTCCTGCATCATAAAGTATTTTACCTTCATCTAGTAAATTTTGGGGATTTAGATCATTTTGAGTGATTTTTTCAGGAGTATAAAGATCTTGAGCATCAACTCTCGGAAGCCAAGCCCAAATCAAGGTAAATATAACTACTAGAGCAAATAAAATTACTTTAGATAGCCATTTTTGATATCGCATCTTTTGGCTTTTTTTAGCTACATATTTTACCTTATACTAATTCTGGGCGAAATTGGGATTAAATTATTTCCCTATGTCCTCCGGACACGCTGCGCTAACGGACACCCCTCTCCTTAATAAGGAGAGGGGACGGGGGTGAGGTTCAAAATGTTGCGATTATAACCGACATAAAAGTTGCATGAATAAAAAGCAAGAAAATACCATCAAAATCAACACCCTACAATAGAATTTATTTCCCTACCGCCGCAACCGCTGATTGTGCCGAGCGTATTCCTTCCATCTTCATTTTTACACCCTTTGCAGGAGCCAAAGTCAATCCCCGACGCTGGGGTTTTTCGGGTTTATTATCTGCAAAAGCTAACTGATAACCAGAAACTACTTTTGCTAATACCAGCTTCATTTCAAATTCCGCTAAAGCATAACCAATACAGCGTCTAGCTCCATTACCAAAAGGCATAAATTCGTAGGGAGAAAATTGTCTTTCAATAAATCTTTCTGGTTTAAATTGCTTAGAGTCTGGGTATAAATCTTCTCGATGATGCAACAGATAAATGCAGCCCCAAATTTCGCTTCCCGGTTCTATTTGATAACCTGACAACACCACGGGTTCTTGCACTTGTCTAACAAATGTCGCTAATGCAACGGGATAAATCCGCAAAGTTTCGTTACAGATAGCGGTGAGATACGGGAGCCTAGATATACTTATAGGATCGGGGTTTTCTCCCAGACTATCTAATTCTTGCAATAACTTTTCCCGTACTTCTGGCTTTTGATAAATCCAGTATAATCCCCAAGCCATAGCTGTAGCAGTAGTTTCGTATCCAGCAAGCAGTAATGTCATCAACTCATCGCGCAATTCTTGGTCTGTCATTGAGTTGCCATCTTCATCTGTTGCAGACATCAATAACGAGAGGATATCAACGCGATTTGTATTATCTAACTCAGAGCGTCTTTCATTAATCTCAGTATACAGCAACTTATCAAGTTGTTCCCTTTGCCGTAAAAAATTGCCCCAAGGACTAAATTTACCCAAATCTTTTTGTAAAATGGGAAACAATAAAAAGCCAAAAGCCAAGGGAGAGCGAAACATATCTAGCATCGCAATTATTAGGTGCTTGATTTGTTGATAGCGTTCCCCTTCGTACAAACCAAACACAGCCTGCAAAATCACGCTCAGAGAGATTTCTGAGGTGACATTACGAGCAGTAAAAATTTCACCTTTTGGTAATTGACTAAATACTTGTTCGGTAAGAGAGCAAATTAGTTCACCGTAAGTTTGCATTCTCTCACCGTGAAATTGCGGCATTAATAACTTGCGATCGCGTTTGTGGTGACTTCCGTTAAGTAAAAATAAAGAATATTCCCCAACTAATGGCTGTAGAGTTTTATTTGCTTCTCCGGGGGCTGTAAATTTTTTGCGATCGTTTGTTAAAATTTCTTGAATCGCTTGGGGATGATTGGCGAATATTATCCGTTTTTTGGTACCAAATATCTGAGAAGTAAAGATATCGGGATACTGTTTAACGGCTTTTTCCATGAAATCCAAAGGCTTGGCAATCCATTGGTATCGTTGTTGAAATATTGGTGTTTCAAGAAGATTTGGTAGTTTCATCAAATTACTCGTTTACTACTATGTCTTAAATGTTGTTTAACATAGCTTAACGTTTGTAAGGACAAAATATCGTCAAGTAAATCGATGGTTCTACCCAATCTGTTAGATGAATATGTTCATTTTCATCTACAAATTGATCGGGTTCGCTTTCTTCTGTCGATTGAGTATCGTTTTCTAAATTCTCCTCGGTAACATAAATTAACTTAGTTAAAGCAGCTAATTTTGACCATGCGATAGAAAAAGGATTTTGGAGATATTTAATCGCTGGTGTTTTATTCATGTTCTTGTCAGATAAAGAATCTTGGTTCATGATTTAGTCCTCGTAATTTTCTAACTTTTGATAGATGGTCAAATTTTAATTTTTGAGAGTGAGCAAGATGCTGGCACTACGAAAGCGTTACTCCGCAAAATTAGTGTGCTGGAGTACTACTAACTTATATTGGTAACAGCGGAGTCAACTTATGCAGTTAAGTAATGCCGAAAGCATCAAGTGAGTGCATAAGTTATCAAAAATTAACCCATATAATAACTAGGACATAGGCACAATTAAAATTATGTGTCTAATGATTGATCGCAGATAATGACAAAAATTTTAATGATTGAATCGCAATTACAAATTTGCCAAAGATTTATGAAATGCTTGGAGACACAAGGCTTTGAGGTGATATTGGCAGAAAATAGCGTTGTCGGAGTCCGTAAAATACAATCCGAATTACCAGATTTAATCATTAGCGATTTGATAATGTCAGAATCTGAGGATTGTAACCTTAATTTTCTTAAAGCTCTGCGCGAACACCCCAGTACAGCAATTATCCCGTTAATTGTTGTTATCAACCAATACACTCAAGCTGAAATCCGTAAAGTAATGGAAATGGGGGCTGACGACTGTATTACTAAGTTCTGTAACGAAGAGCAATTATTAAGCGCGATCGCAGTCCGTTTGGAGCGATTTACTTTTCTTCAACAATGTTGTGCTACACAATTACAAGAGGAAATTTGATTTAAACTGCATAAGTTAACAAAAGCTTCACCCATATAGTAAATAGGACAAAGCAAACAATAGCGAGTAAATCCATACTAATGCTCAAAAAAGTTGCAATTATTGGTGCTGGTCCTTGCGGACTACTTTTAGCTCATTACTTGTTAAGTCGCGATCGCCAATATCAAGTTGAAATTTACGAACATCGTGGAGACCCCCGCATTGTCTCTTATTCTGATTCGAGAACCTTCCCCATCGGTTTAAATGACAGGGGATACAACGCTTTGAGCAAAATTCCCGGATTAGAATCAGCGATCAAAGCCGCAAGTACACCAGTCACAAATATAGTTAGTCACCGGAAAAATGGTAAAACAAAGGTGATATCTAGATCAAAACCTTTATTCAGCATTGACCGTAACGATTTAGTGAAAGTACTCCTCGATCTGCTACAGAAATACCATAGCTCGGAACTTAAAATTAACTTTCATTGCAAGTATGATGGTACATTAGAACCAAAAATTATTAAATTCCGCAACCTTGGAACACAAACAGATTTTGATGTTGATTACGATTTGTTAATCGGTGCAGATGGAGCGCGTTCTGTAGTTAGAAAAAACTTTGCAGAATTATCAGATACTTTTGAATACTGCCAAGCATACATTCCTAATGCTTACAAATCAGTTTTTATTTCCGCGTCTAAGAATACAAATCATTGCGATCGCAAACAGGGTAAAATCCACTTCTGGGATGTAGAGAAGAGTACTCGTGTATTGTTAGTCGAACAAGCCGATGGTAGCTTAAACGGTGTGATTCGTTTTCCTTATCAGAAAAATTCTGTTGCAAATTTGAAGAATGTTGAAGAAGCATCATTATATTTTCAACAAAATTGTCCGCAACTAAAAGAACTGATGAGTACAGCGGAAATAGAAGCATTTGTAAATAATCCTATATCAAGAGTTACTACAGTACGCTGCAATCGGTATCATCAAGGTGAGAATGCTTTATTAATCGGAGATGCAGCCCATGCAGTATCGCCTGCATTAGGACAAGGCTGTAACAGTGCTTTGGAAGATGTGTTGATATTAAATAATCTGTTGGATGAGTATAGCGACAATTGGGCAGAAGCTATTCAACAGTTTACTATTCGTCGTAAGGCTGATGCAGATGCTTTAGTCGAATTAAGTAAATATAGTTCTCCTTTATCTCCTAGATTATCTACTGAATTTGGCATTAGACAAAGTATTAATAAAGCTCTGCACAGATTTTTCCCTCAACATTTCTCACCTCCATTATTTGAAAGCTTGTCTCAACCAAGTGTAAGATATTCAGAAATTTTGAGTTCTTACAAAGGCTGGGTTTCTAAAGTTAAGAAATCGAATGAAAAATTGTTAGCACAATTGTAATTAGGAAATTATTTACCATGAGATACATCAAAAGGAATCGTTTTTTTTTGAATCGAAATCAGCCATATTATGATCGTAATTTGAGAGAAAATAATATTTATGATTTTGATAGAATTAGCAAAAAATCTGAAGCTAAATCTTATGATAACGAAATATTTTTATGTATTGCGATCGCGACACTTTTAGTAATTAGTTTTGGAGGTAATCATTTGATTCAAAATAGAACAAAACAACACCTAATTTATAATTCGATTGACCCGATATCGACTACTAATGATTATTAATCTGTAAATTAGATTTTTGTTGGCTTAGCCTGTATTTGTGTTTGGAAGACTTCAACAACTCAGCATATTCCCAATTAGCTAATCTCTATTTGCAAATAAATCATGAAATCACATCAACACAAAATCTATTTGATGAAAGACTATGAACAATTCAGAAAAGATAGCTCTAATAGCAAATTGACAAAACGCATCAAATATAATGATAACGTTTGTTTGCTAAAGCAATTTCGGCAATATGACGATCGGGATATGGTGATAGATAAGCCCGAAGGTACAGCTAAATCGGTTTTTTTATCTGTAATTGTAATCTGTCTATGGTTTTTTGCAATGGGTCTTTTAGCTAAAGTAACCTATCCATTTTTGCAAGCAATTTGTATTAATTCAGTTCAGGAATTAAGCTTAGGTCGGGAATAATTTTTTGCCAGATTGAGATTAGCAGGATATATAATAGTTTTCGATTTAGTTCAGGAATTACGCAATTGTCACAAGACTGAGGGAACGGTGCGTGACACATAAACCTTATTATTGCGTTAGAAATCAAGCGAAGTGTCACAGCACCCTACGACCAAAATATGCCAGTTGCGGCCATTCCTATAGTTATTTAAGTACTAGTGCAAAATAAATTAAACATTTCGTCTGGGGAGGGAATAGGGTTGGGGGGAATAGGGAAGGTTTATATAACTCACGAGTAATTATATGAATAATTTTGCGTTAGTATCTTTTGTAAATAATTGAACCACAAAGTTAATAGGGGAATAACAATGAATACAACTATCACCATTCCATTTCAGTTAACAGCAAAAGAAATTGGCAAGAAGTTTAATCAAGATGCGATAGACAAGATTAATGCAGTATTAAGCGAGCATGGAGCCGTCTTACTACGAGGATTTCCCTTGAATACAGCAGATGATTTTGCTCAGATTAAAGCAAAATTAATTGCACATCCCCAAAAATATTTTGCCATTGTTAACCCCCGTACAAACATCGAAGAAAAAGACAGTATTTACACTAGTACAGAAATTCCTTCACAATGGAGCATACCACTTCACAGTGAGTTAACTTGCTCCTTTAGCTTTCCCGATCGCATATTCTTCTTTTGTCAAGAAAAACCAGAATATTGGGGACAGACACCAATCTGTGACACTCGTCGTATTCTCAAACAATTACCAACTCAGTTAGTTGATAAAATACGCGATCGCGGTGTCCGTTATACTCGACGCTTACCGAAGCAGAGTAATCCATTTTCTAAAGGTTGGAGCGAGATTTTTAATACTGAAAGTCCCGATGTTGTAGAAGAACGCTGTAAAACAGCAGACTTTGCCGAGAAAGACTGGAATATTAATTGGGATGGAGATGTGATGATGTTAGAACATACAAACAAAGGTATTCTTTGTCATCCCCGCACTCAGGAAGAGATATGGTTTAATCAGATTACTATTTACCATAATTCTGGATTTGAATACATCTGTACCCTCACACCGGATGAATTCATTCCTGATGTGGATATATCAAAGGTAAAGCAGTACTGTCCTACCGACTGCACTTTAGGTGATGGGACGTTATTTTCCAGAGATGAAATCGAAGCCATTTGGGATGCTTATGCAGCTGAAACTATTGTTTTCGACTGGGAGCAAGGAGACGTTTTGTTGCTTGATAACTTGTTGTTTGCTCACGGACGTAAACCGTTTCGCGGTAATCGTCAAATTCTTGTGAGTATGGGTTCTTAATATCTAAATCAATTTTCAAAGTTCCTCCCCTTGTGGAATCCAATTTTGCTTCAATTTGGGTTCCTTTTTCTGCGCTAAATTGCCCTCACTCTAGAAGAGTGAGGCTACCCAAACAAAGCCTACCTGCGTAGGCTGAATTCAGCGCATCTTTATACTTGTAGTTTTAGTAAAAATAACTTGCATAAACATCAAAGCTTGATAAATCCATGCCAAGTTCGGGAATGAATTGAAGAATTGATTTCATCTTAACAATAGAAGACTTTAAAGCTAAGTAACTAGGACTTACGCAACTGGCATATTTTGGTCGTAGGGTGCTGTGACACTTCGCTTGATTTCTAACGCAATATAATGGTTTATGTGTCACGCACCGTTCCCTCAATCTTGTGACAATTGCGTAAGTCCTGGTAACATTTGAGTAAGTGATAAACTTTGTAAATTTTAGGGAATAGGAGTTTCAGTAATGACACTAAACTACAGCGAGTTAGAAGCTTTGCTAGCAGACAGAAAGTGGAAACAAGCCGATGAAGAAACTTTACGTATCATGAAGCTTGCGGTTGGTCGAGTAGAATCAGAAGACTATCTAACAAAAGAAGACTTTGAAAGTTTTCCCTGCGATGCTTTGCATGAAATAGATCGGCTTTGGACAAAACACAGCAACAACCACTTCGGTTTTAGTGTTCAAAAGGAAATTTGGCAGTCAACAGAGGTAAATTACGATTTATTTAAGTTCATGACTCGCATCGGTTGGGGACGTGAAGAAACACCATCAAAATATGTATTTTGGGGAATAAACTTGGTTGATTTTGACCTTTCTGCCCCAAAGGGACTTTTACCACTAGCAGTTACATACTATGGTGGCAACGTGGAAACCCGGAGAAAGTATCTTTCGATGATATCACTATGTATTGCTGAATATCCCAAGCAATCCGAACCCGAAGTTTCTGTAGAAAAAAGTCAACCAAATAAAGCGCTTCGCAGTACTCAAATCCAGATCGAGGAATTAAAGCAGGATTTTGAACAAAAAGAAAAAATCTATGTAGCAGTTGCTCTGAAAAAGAGAAGAGAAAATGACCCCGAAGAAGAACATAATTTAGAACTACAGCTTCAGAGTATTGGAAAAAAAATGGAGGCAATTGAACAACAGCTTCAAGATTTAAATTATAAATTTGAATAAATTGGCGTTACTAAATCTTAATTTTTAATTTACATTTTTGGTTATTTACAAGTAGGATAATATACCAGATTAAAACAGTAGAGAAACTCATCTAGTAAGAATAAAACCACCATGAACTACCAAGATTTTCAAATATTCGTTGATCGAAATAACAATATTCGCGCTTCCTCAGAACAAGGTGAGGTTTCGGGTGAATTACGCTTAGAAATGAATAAAATTAAGCTAACATTAAAATTAATTGAGTCGGAAGAAACAGATAGCGAATTGCTCAAAGCATTAGGTCAAGAACTTTACCAAGCACTCTTCCCCAATCAAATTAACGCTCGATTCCACGCTACAATGGCATCTGCACAAACAAATCAATACAGCGTCCGCTTACGTTTAATATTTGAATCTCCCGAATTAGCAGCCCTTCCCTGGGAATTTCTCTACGACGAAGATACCAACATCTTTTTAGCAAACAACATCGATACTATACTCTCTAGATATATAGACGTTCCCCTACAAAAACGCGAAATTAAAGCCGCTAGCTTACCCCTGAAAGTCTTGTTGGTCATCGCTAGTCCTAGTAACTTAGCTCATTTAGACGCAACTGGTGAAGAAAAGTTGATTCGAGAAGCACTGGGAAAACATATAGATGCAAAGATAATAGAGTTAGATGTATTAAAAGAAGCTACCATCCGCAATATTAATCAAAAGCTACGCGAAAAGGATTACAATGTCTTTCATGTCATCGGTCACGGTGAATTTAAGGATAACAAAGGTTACATTGCCCTTGTAGACGAAGATGGCACAGCTAAATTATTAGATGATGAAAGATTTGCTAACTTTTTCTTAGGTAATAACCATTTAGGGTTAGTTATTCTAAATACCTGTAAAGGTGCAACAGTATCTTCCAATCAAGCCATGAGTGGTACAGTATCAAACTTAGTGCGTCGTGGAATACCCGCAGTAATTGCCATGCAATATACGATACTTGATTCCACAGCCAAACTTTTCGCTGATGAATTTTATCGTACCCTAGCATTAGGTTATCCTGTAGATGCAGCTATTCAAACAACCCGCAATGCTATTTCGATAAAAGTTGGACTAGATAGACGCGACTTTGCGACACCAGTACTCTATATGCGAGCTAAAGATGGAATAATTTTGAGTGGACTTGATGAAGGAAGTAAACCTAGTGTAACACTTGGTAATCCATTAATTAAAATTGAAAACTTAAAGCAGGATTTAGAAAAACAAGAAAAAGTCTATAACGCAGTTGCTGAAAAAAAGAGGAGAGAAAGTAACCCTGAAGAAGAATATAACTTGGAATTACAGCTTCAAAGCCTTGACGAGAAAATTAATAAAATTAAGCAACAGCTTCAATCGTTAGGTCCTGGAGATGAGTAAAAATATTCGAGAATTACGGATTCAAGGTCTTGAGACAGATTTGAAAAACAAAGAAGAAATCTATAACGCAGTTGCTGAAAAAAAGAGGAGAGAAAGTAATCCTGAAGAAGAATATAATTTGGAATTACAGCTTCAAAGCCTTGACGAGAAAATTAATAAAATTAAGCAAAAAATAAGAGATTTGGAGGATGAAGCGAAAGACAATAAAATCAAACAATTACAAAAAATATTAAATGAATTCACAAAAGAAGAAATTTCAATTATAAAAAAAGCACACAGAGCTTGTTCTCCTGAAGGTTGGGACTCGATCGCAACTGATAAACCAGAAGAAATTTTGGTAGATGTTTTGAGAATGCGTCCTAAACATACAAGAGTTGAGTCTTTTGTGGTTTCGTTAATCGCACGGCTCAATAATCCATCATTAGTTAATAAACTGAATAATTGGGCTGAGGAAAACATAAACGACTTTGATGAATTATGTAATCAAACAAAAACAGCTTTAGCCGAAAGCCATAAAAAGCATAAAAATCCTTATTTAATTGTGTGTGTAAGAGAAAGTAGTAAAAAAGATTATTATTTTGTCGATGCTTGGCTTATTACTGATGCTGATACTTATCATTATCATGATAACCCAGATTGCAAACAAATCCATAAAAGTAAAGAAGATTTTACCTGGAAAGAAATTTCCTGTGAAATCAATAATTTTCTCAATCAAATTGGAGAATATTCTTCATCTAAATTAACAATTGAAATATTCTTGCCACTTGATTTAATCAACGAAGCTGTTGATAGTTGGGAATCAGAAAATGAATTTGGATTGAAAGTAAAGTTAAATAATGAGTACAATGTTGTAGTACGTTCAACAGAAAGATTACTGCCAACTTATAATCGCTATACAGGATTTTGGCAAGAGAAATGGACAACATTACAAGACATAATTAAAAATTCAGTTTTGAATGCTTTTGTATTGCATCAAGATGATGATTTAAAGAAGTTATTCACGGAATTAAAAAAAGAAAATAAAATTGGGATTAAATTACAAACAACCCCTATTAAAACTGGTAAAGGTAGTGTTTTTGCAGTAATCTTAAGTACGGCTATTCCAGTCGCGCTGTGGTTGAGATGTCATCTACCAAATTGCAACGAACAAATAGATGCATTGCTAGAATGTTGTATCTACGAACTGATAGAAAATGTAGGCAACAAACGTCTTGAAGCATTATTGAAGCCTCAAGATAGCCACATTGGTCATCATATTTCTTTATTATGGGAAGACCCTTATCGTTTACCTCCTGGTACTTATGATTTATTATCTATGCCAAAGTAATTAATTAAATATTATTATGAATGACTGGAAAATTTTTCAAGCTGGTAAAGAACCCCATGATGATATCCAACACTTACCACCCCCACCAAGTTGGCGTAAATATGGTGATGACAACAAAAGTAATGAGAACAAAAACAAACGCGGTGCTACGTTTCAAGCTCGCGCTGAAGATGTTGAGTTAGTTAATGCGGCTTTGTATCTACGACGACCTTTATTAGTTACGGGGAAACCGGGTACGGGAAAAACATCCTTAGCTTATGCTGTTGCTTACCAGTTACAATTGGGTGAAGTTTTGTACTGGCCAATTACAACTCGTACTACTCTCAAAGATGGGCTTTATTCCTATGATGCGATCGCACGTCTTCAAGATATCCCGCAAAAAGGTTCAAATAATTCGGGTAGTAGCGAAAATAATTCAAATAATCTCAGCGAAATTGGTAAATATATTCAACTTGGGCCATTAGGAACCGCTTTATTACCATCCAAAAGACCACGAGCATTACTGATTGACGAAATTGATAAAAGCGATATTGATTTACCCAACGATTTATTACACGTTTTTGAAGAAGGAGAATTTGAAATCCCCGAACTTGTGCGGATTGCCGAAAAGTTGAAAGATGTGGAAGTACGAACTGCTTATAAAGATAAAACAGAACATACTTACCAACATATCAAAGTTAATATAAACCAAGGGCGCGTACAATGCAATAACTTTCCCTTCATTATCCTCACCAGTAATGGAGAGCGAGATTTTCCCCCAGCATTTTTACGTCGCTGTTTGCGCTTAGATATCCGAGATCCCAACGAAAAAGAGCTAGAAAACATTGTTAAAGCTCATTTTTTGGATAAGAATAATGAAGTTGAGTTCTTAAAAGAAGCTGAGATATTAATTAAGGAATTTCTCAAACAGCGCGATAATCAACAAGAATTAGCAACCGATCAACTACTGAATGCAATTTATTTAATGACTCGTAAATACGCACCCGCAGGTCAAAATAAAGATGAATTGATTAAACAATTGTTCAAGAGCCTTAACCCATAGGATAGATTATGCAGGTAACTGACTCTGAGGGTAATTCTCGTTCCCAGGCTCAGCCTGGGAATGTCTTACGGGAGGCTCTGCCTCCGGTGTATAAAGAAGGCAGAGCCTTCATAGATGCGTTCCCAGCCAGAGACTGGGAACAAGGAATGCGTTCCCAGCCAGAGACTGGGAACAAGGAAGAGCCAGAGACTGGGAACAAGGAAAGGAAGGAAGTGAACCAATCACGGTCGTTGCGATTGCTGAGTCCTGATGGACACGCTTCGCTCGCAATGACATTATGTAATTAATTATATTTAGATACTTAGATAATGAAGCAGGTAACTGACTCTGAGGGTATTGGTAAATTATGGGCTTCTTTAAAGCAACTTCAACTCGAACTAGATGCTGAAGAAATCGCTGACCTGTTATACTTAGCAGTTCAAATTGGTGGTGTTAATAAAACTTCTGCGACAACAAAACCTGTTGAAAAAACCCAGACAAAGACTACTACAACAGAGGCTGAAGAAACTCAGTTACCAGCAACACCACCACCAGCTATTCCCGAACCTGCACAACCAGCAGCATCTGTCAATCTTCCCAGTTCCTCAGATGATACTCAGTCACAATCCGCTTCAGATAGTATTCCCTTTAAAACACCAGCAGCACCAGGATTGCGGAATCAACTGGCTTTAGCACGAGCATTACGTCCGTTGATGCGTAAGGTATCTTCTCGAACTAAAAAGATTTTAGATGAAGAAGAAACTGTAACCCAATTTGCCGAAAACAGAATTTTGATCCCGGTATTCAAACCAGAACCCGAACGATGGTTAGATTTGGCTTTGGTGGTGGAAAAATCTTCTTCTGTAGTAATTTGGCAAGAAATCATCGCTGAGTTTCAAAAACTAATTGAATTATCAGGTGCTTTTCGGTCTGTTTCTACTTGGAGTTTGCAAACTGACGAAAAAGGTGAGATTAAACTTTTTGCACAGCAGAATAAATCGGCTAGTAAACAACGTTCTCGCAGTCCCAAGGAATTATTAGACTCAGCAGGTAGACGTTTAATATTGTTGGTTAGCGATTGTACTTCTGATATTTGGTATCAGGATAACATTTACCAAATATTAAAGCTGTGGTCTAATTCCGGTCTTTTAGCGATCGTTCAACTATTCCCCGAAAAGTTATGGACGAGAACTGTGATGGGTTTTGGCTATCCAGTACTGTTAAATGCGCTTGAACCCGGTGTTCCTAACAAAAAACTTAAGGTTGAGGAATTGCCAGTTTGGGAAGAAGTGGATGTAAATAAAGGCATCGCTCTACCTGTAATTACACTAGACCCGGATTCTGTAAAACAATGGTCGCGGGTAGTTGTGGGGGTAGGAAGTACGCAAACAGCAGGGATTTTATTCGACCCTAATGAAATTCCCAAACAACGGGATATATCGCCAAAAGATACCAGTAATAATAATAAATTATCCGCAAAAGACTTAGTAAATCGGTTTCGAGCAACCGCATCCCCAACAGCAAGACGTTTAGCTGGTTTAATGGCAACAGTTCCAGTAAGTTTACCTGTAATTCATCTAATTCAGCAAACATTATTAAAAGAATCGATGCAGGTTCATGTGGCTGAAGTATTTATGAGCGGTCTTTTAAAGCCACAGTTACCCACGGACAAGGCAAATACAGTCATTGCGACACAAGGAAGCAATCCCAAACACCTGGCTTCTCTTAATTATGATTTTGTTGAAGGAGTTAGGGATTTATTAATTGATTCCGTTCCGACACCGGATGTGGATGAAGTTTTGCATGAAGTTTCTCAGTATATTGCTAGCAAAGCCGGTATCTCGATTAAAAACTTTGCAGCCCTGCTATCTCCTGATACTGAATGGGATGAAAAAACTAAGCAAGATATTGACATTAAATCCTTTGCCAAGATTACTACTGATACTTTATATCGTTTAGGTGGAGAATATGCGGCTTTTGCGGAGGATTTAAAACTCAAACCTTCTAATGCTAAAACTCAACCATCTCCAGAAACACCTGAAGATTTTCCACCTTTGGAAAACTTTGATTTTGAAATTGCCAATATTGTTATCCAAGAACCGCAAAAAATCTTAATTTTGGCAGCAAATCCTAAAGACACAAGCAAGCTACGTTTGGATGAGGAAGTGCGTGAAATTGAAGCGGGATTAGAACGAGCCAAAAATCGCGACCAATTTATCTTAGAAGATAAGTTGGCAGTGCGACCAAGGGATATTTATAGAGCAATGCTCGATCTAAATCCGCAGATTGTGCATTTTTCCGGACATGGATCGGGTGATGAAGGTCTGATATTTGAAGATGAAACCGGACAAACAAAACTAGTTGATGGAGAAGCCTTAGCGGGACTGTTTGCACTATTTCCCGAAGTTGAGTGTGTTGTTCTGAACGGTTGTTATTCAGAAGTGCAGGCTAGTGCGATCGCGCAACACGTTAACTACGTAATTGGCATGAAAAAAGCGATTGGAGATCGAGCAGCAATTGAATTTGCTGTGAGTTTTTATGATGCTTTAGGCTCTGGACGACCTGTAGAATTTGCTTATAAATTAGGTTGTGCGGCGATTCGCTTGGCAGGTATTGAGGAGCATTTGACACCTGTGTTACTTAAAAAGTCAGATACATCTTCAGCTATTGCCATTCAACCCTTTGAATTTGAAGTCGCTACCATCGAACTCAAAAAAACGGGCTTTTTTGGACGCAAAACGGAATTAGTTATCAACCGTCGTCGTCAGCAAGCTAATGGTTTTAGTGAATATTTAGAGAATCAAGGGGATGAAACAGCACTAGAAATGGTACAAATACCCGGTGGAACCTTTACAATGGGCGCACCGGAAACCGAGGAAGGTAGTAAAGATGACGAACGTCCGCAACATCAAGTTACAGTTCCCGATTTCTTCATGGGAAAATACCCAGTCACCCAAGCCCAGTGGAAATTTGTCGCGTCTCTCCCCCAAGTAAACCGCGAACTAAAAGCCGATCCATCTTATTCTAAAGGAGATAATCGACCAGTTGAGCGAGTAAGCTGGTTTGATGCAGTGGAATATTGCCAAAGGCTTTCTCAACATACCAAGAGAAACTACCGTCTACCAAGCGAAGCGGAATGGGAATATGCTTGTCGGGCTGGAACAACAACCCCATTTCACTTTGGTGAGACGATTACATCAGAATTAGCAAATTATGATGCTGAATACACTTATGGTGTTGGAACAAAGGGTACTTCTAGAGGAGAAACAACAGAAGTAGGCAGTTTTGGAATAGCAAATGGGTTTGGATTATACGATATGCATGGGAATGTGTGGGAATGGTGTGCAGACGAATATCATGATAATTATGAAGGAGCAACGACAGATGGCAGTGCTTGGATAGATGAAAGCGATAATGATAATCGTTCCCGGCTGCTGCGCGGTGGTTCGTGGCTCAACGATCCTGGGAATTGCCGTTCTGCTTATCGCTACGACAGCAACCCCGACATCGATAGCAGCGCTTTCGGGTTTCGGGTTGTGTGCGGTGTTCGAGGACTCTTATAGCCCTTGACACTTTTACACTTTTACCCTCTGCTCTTTGATTTTTACCCTTGTTAAGCGTAGCGGAGCGGAGCGATCAAATTTTTTTATTGAGTGTTTCAACTAAATTTGAAATTTTTTAATAACTATTATATATGGATGAACTACCAATTATTCAACATACATACGATTTGATTAAATGGTATGTTCCAATTTTAAATCGTCTGCCCAAGACTTATAAATTTACCTTGAGTGATAGAACTATCAATGGATTATATAATTTATTAGAAGGTTTAATTATTGCTCGCTATGCAAAGGAGAAAATCACGCATCTAGAAGCTCTAAATATTCAACTAAGTATTTTACGTTATCAAACGCGACTTTTGCTGGATTTTAAGTTGGTACAAACCAATCGTTACGAATACGCGGTAAAATTAATCAACGAAATTGGTACAGAATTGGGTGGTTGGATTAAACAGCAAAGCCAGCGCTAGCAATATAAAAAGTAACATAATATGAAACGTCGCGGTAATGTTTACCCTCAAGTTATTGAATTTGAAAATATACTATCATCTGCTAAAAAAGCCGAAAAAGGTAAGCGTTGCAATCAATAATGACCTAGTTTTTTCGTCCACATGAAACAATTTGCGGATGCTGTCATGAATCAATTGGTTGAGGATGGTGCGTGACGGTATTTTCAATTCGATTGTGTTATGCTCGATAAATTTTCGTAACCGTCACAGCACCCTACAATGTATCGGAAATAAAATGGCGATCGCATTTTTTAAATCTACACGAAAATTAGGCTACATCGTTAAACTCAAGTTGAAGTATTTTATCGTATACCTCCCCATTCTCTTCAAGAGCCTGACGTATATCGTACCGTGCTTGTAAATTTAACCAAAACTGAGCGCTGTTACCAAAATAGCGAGATAAACGCAAAGCTGTATCGGCTGTAATACTACGTTTAAAAGATAAAATTTCACTAATTCGCGTTTGGGTTACACCTATATCTTTACTTAAGCGATAGGCGCTAATATTTAAGGGTTCTAAAAATTCTAGCTGTAGGATTTCGCCAGGATGGATATTTGGCAAACGGTTGTTGTTCATAATTATTTCGTGTATTAGTGGTAATCAACTATTTCAACATCCGTAGCATTATTTTCGTCTGTCCAAACAAAGCAAATTCGCCATTTATCGTTAATGCGAATACTATATTGTCCAACTCTGTCACCAACTAGCTTTTCTAAGCGATTACCAGGAGGAACGCGCAAATCGTTAATTGATGTTGCAGCGTCAAGGATGAGCAGTTTCCGTAAACTAGTTTTTTGGATATCAGATGGATACACAGAAGATTTAAAGGCATCGAAAATAAGCTTCGTTTCTTCAGATTTAAAACTAACAATCACAATACTATCGTTTCTCGGTACTATCGTCAAGCGTTAGTATACACTTGTAGTTTACTAAACATAAATAGCAATGCCCAAAATACTCATTAACCGTTCTCAAGGAACAGCACAACAGTTTAGCGAAAATTTGGGCAATCAAGTCCAACTAAAAATGGTACAAATACCTGGTGGAACCTTTACAATGGGCGCACCGGAAACTGAGGAAGGTAGTGGAGATGACGAACGTCCGCAACATCAAGTTACAGTTCCTCCATTCTTCATGGGTAAATACCAAGTCACCCAAGCGCAGTGGAAATTTGTTGCATCTCTCCCCCAAGTAAACCGAGAACTAAAAGCTGACCCATCTGAGTTTAAAGGAGAGAATCGACCAGTTGAGTGTGTTTCTTGGTTAGATGCAGTGGAATTTTGCCAAAGACTTTCTGAACATACCAAGAGAAACTACCGTCTACCAAGCGAAGCGGAATGGGAATACGCTTGTCGGGCTGGTACTAATACACCATTTCATTTTGGTGAGACGATGACAACAGAATTAGCGAATTATCGAGGTACGGATAACGAAGAATATAAATGGTCAGGTTCTTACGGTCGGGGATCTAAAGGAATTTATCGGGAAGAAACAACAGAAGTAGGAAGTTTTGGAGTAGCGAATGGGTTTGGACTATACGATATGCATGGGAATGTGTGGGAATGGTGTGCAGACGAATGGCATGATAATTATGAAGGAGCAACGACAGATGGCAGTGCTTGGATAGATGATAATGATAATCGTTCTCGAAGGCGGCTGCTGCGCGGTGGTTCGTGGTACTCCGATCCTGGGTATTGCCGTTCTGCTTATCGCGACAACTTCAACCCCGACGACGATAGCTTCCATTTCGGATTTCGGGTTGTGTGCGGTGTTCGAGGACTCTTGTAGCCCTTGACACTTTTACCCTTTTACCCTCTGCTCTTTGGCTTTTACCCTTGTTAAGCGTAGCGGAGCGGAGCGATCAAATTTTTTTTATTGAGTGTTTCAATGTCTTTTACAGCAATTTGCTTTCTAATTGAGGTACATTCCCCTACTCCCTACTCCCTACTCCCTTATAACGATATGTCCTGTACCTCACTGCAATGAAATCGGCTGTAAGTTTTTAACGGTTGCGATTACTACCCTTCCCTACGGGACACCTTGCGGTGAACGGGAAAGCGTTCAGCTAACGTTTCGCTGAACGCTCCACTCGTAATGACAATATACAATTAATTTCGCGCAACCACTTAACAGTTAGAAACGATCAATATTTTACTCAAGGTTAACATTGACATTAACATTGACATTAAAGCTTATAATAAAAACCAAAGTTATTTATCGATTCCCAGCATGGCTAGTTATTCATTGAGAAGAACTGATTTTAGAAAACTGATTTTAGAACACCCAGATGCTGTAGCGGCACTTTTCTGTGCAGTACTTTTATTTTTCGGTTGGTTGTGTTTGCAGTTTGGTTGGATTGGATTGGCTTTACTGGTTCTGTGTGCAGCTTATGTAATTGGAGGTTATGACAGCGCAAAAGAAGGATTAACTACGCTATTTGCCGAAAAAGAATTCGATGTCGATTTATTAATGATAGTAGCAGCCTTGGGAGCAGCATTTTTAGGACTTTGGCGACAAGAATATCATTTAATTGTCGATGGTGCAGTGTTGATTCTGATTTTTGCTATCAGTGGTGCATTAGAAGGTTACGCTATGCAGAGAACAAACCATGCTATTAGCAAATTGATGGGTTTGACTCCAGATACTGCAAGGGTAATATTGTCTGGTGAAGAAAAGCTTGTATTGATTGATAAATTAGCAATAAACGACAAACTGTTAGTTAAACCAGGAGAATTAATTCCTACTGACGCTGTAATTATCCAAGGTGCAAGTAATCTTAACGAAGCTTCCATTAGTGGAGAATCTTTACCTGTAGAAAAAACTGTAGGAGATCAAGTCTTTGCAGGAACTATAAATGGAACATCCGCTTTAATACTAAAAGTCCACCAACCACCAGAAAGTAGTTTAATTAAAAGGGTAATCCGCTTAGTACAACAAGCTCAAACCGAAACACCACCATCACAAGTCTTTGTAGAAAATTTAGAACGCACTTACGCCAAAGTAATTGTAATATGCGGTATATTGCTGGCTACCCTTCCACCATTTATTTTTAATTGGGACTGGGAAACAACTATTTATAAGGCTTTGATTTTTCTTGTAGTGGCTTCTCCCTGTGCGTTAATGGCTGCTATCATGCCTGCATTATTATCTGGAATTGCGAATGGAGCCAGAGATGGTATTTTATTTAAAGGTGGAGCAGTTTTAGAATTAGTGGGTAAAGTAAAGGCGATCGCTTTTGATAAAACTGGAACTCTCACCACTGGAGAACCCCAGGTGATAGAAGTTATAGCTGTTGATGGGGATATAAATCAAGTTCTGTCAGTTGCTGCTGCTGTAGAAGTTTATTCAGAACATCCTATTGGTAAAGCAATTGTCCAAGCTGCTAAAAATAAACATCTGAATTTAATACCTGCGAATAATGTAGTTTCTCACACAGGTTTTGGTATCAGCGGTCAAATTGAGAAAATATCTATAAAAGTTGGTAATGCTAAATTTATACAAACGGATTCGCAGTTACCTAGAGATTTAATTGCAGCTAGCGAAAATCTAGAAACACAAGGGAAAACAATAGTTTGGGTTGCGAATACCGACAAAATAATCGGAATTATTGCCGTTGCAGATACAATACGTCCGGAAGCAGCAAAAACCATCCACCGCTTAAAAAAACTCGGTATACAAAACATAATTATTTTGAGTGGCGATCGGCAACTGACCACTAACTATATTGCCCAACAGCTAGGCATTTCTGAAGTTTATGCTGAACTTCTCCCCGAAGACAAAGTAACCGTAATTCGTCGTTTAAAAAAAGAATATAAAACAGTTGCAATGGTCGGCGATGGTATAAATGATGCTCCTGCCTTAGCCACGGCATCCGTAGGTATCGCGATGGGAACTACAGGTAGCGATATAGCTTTAGAAACAGCGGATATCGTATTAATAGCAGACCGTTTAGAAAAATTAGTGGCTGCAATTCATCTCGGTCGTCGTGCAATTAAGATTATCAAACAAAACATTGTTTTTGCTCTATGCAGTATTAGTTTGCTATTAGTTGCCAATTTTACGACTGGTATAAATCTTCCTCTTGGTGTAATTGGACATGAAGGGTCTACGGTGTTAGTAACCTTGAGTGGTTTGCGATTACTTAGGAATACTAATAGTCGATTGCATTAAATATGATGGATAAAATTTTCGTAGTGCGTTCACGAAGCGCACACTTCGTGAACGCTCGTGATCAATAGCGAGCGAGCTAAAAGCAACCAGCGAGCCATCTAAAAGCAACCAGCGAGCCATCTAAAAGCAACCAGCGACCAAGATGGTCGCACTACCATAACCCCTCAT
>NZ_JAYGHM010000003.1:176120-209555 GCF_034931125.1 Rivularia sp. UHCC 0363
CCCCTATAACTTATGTGGTGGAGTAGTAGTAGTGACACTACAACCCTTATTATTACGTTCAATTTTTAAGATACTGGCTATATGGCACGGGCTGCCTTTGTGATGGATCGGTTGATGCGTTTGATCGGGCTTCCGGGTAAATCCTTCGTACCGATGATTGTTGGTTTTGGCTGCAACATTCCGGGAATTATGGCGACGCGGACATTAGAAAATAAACGCGATCGCTTGATGACGGTAATGATGAACCCGTTTATGTCTTGTAGCGCCAGATTAGCAGTTTACGCTTTATTTTGTGGTGCTTTCTTCACCGTTGGCAGTCAGAATATAGTTTTAAGTCTTTACCTATTAGGTATTATCGCCGCTATATTCACCGGACTCATATTAAAGTATTACCAAGTAGCAACAATAGCAGAACATCCTAGCTCTTCTATTGCTTGGGTAGTGGGATTGTCTTTAGCTATGGCTGTAACGATTTTTGGATTAAAAATGGCAGGTACTGCTCGTAGGAAAGAAGTCATTAGTCATTAGCAAAAGAAAGAACAAACTATGATATTAAACGAACTACAAAGTTTTCTTTCCCAACATAAAAAAGCTTCTCTTGCCGATATGAAACTCCATTTTCGCATGGATGGAAACGCTTTACGAGGAATGCTAGGTAAGCTAATCCGTAAAAATCGAGTCCGCAAAATGGAGGATGGGAAAAAATGTGGGGGATGTCACAGTTGTGATTCAGAAGCGATTGAATTTTATGAGTGGGTCGGTTGATATAATTTCTTCTCCCCCTACTCCCTACTCCCTATTCCCTACTCCCTATTCCCTATTCCCTACTCCCTACTCCCTATTCCCTACTCCCTATTCCCTACTAATTAAGGTGCAGTAATCACAGCAACCGGACAGTGAGATCTATTCAAAATTGCGTCAACTCGATGACCGAAGAAAACTCGTCCAGTTACCATGCGGATATTACTACCCAAAATAATCAAGTCAAAACCTTCATTTTCGGCAAACTTGAGAATTTCCGTTTCTGGACTGGTACCTTTGAGAATGCAGGTTTTTACCTCAGCCCCCAAACTGCGACCAATTACAGCTTGTTGTTCGAGTAAGTCACTGGCAATATCTTTCATGGGATTGAACGATCGCCTTTCATAAAGAATATATTCGATTTGCGGTAAATTAATTACATTGACAATTGTCACCGATGCCCCAGTCGCAGCGGCAATTACACTTGCTACCTCTATGGCGTTTTTACTGTATTCTGTTCCTACAGTGGGGACGAGAATATTTTTCAACGGCTGTTGAGGGATTCTACAACTTTCACCCTGAGCTTCAGTTAAATGCGACTTGACCACCATTGTTGCACAAGGTGCTTCTTGAATTACCTGGTCAACTAATAAATTAAAAAGTGCATCTTTAGACCGTGTTTGTTCGGATGCTCCCAGCACAATCAAGTCATAACCTTTACTAGCTTCATTGATAATCGCTGCTACTTTACTATGTCCCGACTCGGTTTTTGTTTGCAGATTAGACTCATCCGGTAGCTGCATCTCTTCGGCTACAGCAGTAAAAGCCTCTTGTGTAGCAGTATCTTTGACCGCAGTTGCTGTTTGACGGGCTTTACTGGGGGGCTGCTTGTCGCTTTCAGCATAAAAAAGTGTTACGTCTAAGGGGTTTTGCTGCGCTATATAGCCTACCAACTGCGCTGCTAACTGGATATTTGCACCACCGCGAGTGGGAATCAAAACGCGCTGTATCTGCTTAATAAAACTGCGGCTTGCTAATTTTTCTAGTTCCAAGCGTTGAGCTTCTTCTTCACCAATAGTCACCTTCGACAAAGACCAGCGCAACAACGGTGGAGACATAACCGAAGTAACAATCGCCACCATTACAATAATCGAATACATTTGAGGATTGAGAACACCCAAAGATAAACCAATGGTTGCTACCACAATTTCCATTGCTCCACGAGCATTCATCCCCGAACCCATAGCTATTCCTTCCCAATGGCTCAAGCCGCCTACGCGAGAACCGATATAGGCACCTGTAAATTTTCCTACACAAGCAACAGTGAGGACAATCAGTCCAAATATCAAAGTTTGCGGAACTAATAAGGAAAGCAAATTAACTTTCAAACCAGCCGAAGCAAAGAAAATCGGTGCGAGAAACCCAGCGGTAATAATTTCTAAAGTGTGACCGGCTTCGCTGTTGAAACGGCGAGATTGACCGGCAAGAATTCCCACAACAAAAGCACCTAATGCGGCTTCCAAACCTAAGTGTTGAGTTAGCGCTGCGGCCGAGAAAGACAGAACCAGCAACACTGATAAACTAGCGGTAACACCCCCAACTTTATCATCCACCCAGCGCAGTATTTGATCGACAATTGTCCGTCCGATTGTAAAGGCGATCGCTAAAAATAAAATCGCGGCACTTACAGATCGAAAAACCGTACCGAAGTCAAATTTACCACTGCTAGCTAAGCCGGAAACCACGGAGAGTAAAATCCAGCCAATGGTATCATCGGTCATTCCTGCCGCTAAGGTAACTTGACCGATATCGCGACGAATCAAGTTCAAGTCCATCAGTACTTTAGCAATCACCGGGACAGCCGAAATACTCATTGCTGTGGCAATAAACAAGCTGAAAACCAATCGTTTGTTGGGGTCGGCTAAAAAAGTTTCTGGTAAAAACCAACCGAGTCCGAATCCAGTTACAAAGGGAACGATAATTCCACCCAGGGAAATCAGTAAAGCCGTTTTACCTTTGCGGATAATTAGTTTTAGGTCGGTTTCCAGCCCGGTGACAATTAGCAAACACAGTACACCCAACCAAGAAATCACCGATAGCAAATCGGACTGTTGTTGGTTTTCAGGAAAAATATGGTCGTGTAAGTTGGGAAATAACAAGCCAAATAGCGAAGGACCAAGCACCACCCCCGCGAGTAATTCCCCCACCACAGGTGGTAAGTTAATTCGGCGCATTATCTCACCCATTCCCCGCGCTACGAGCAGCAACAGCGATAGTTCCAACAGTACCAACAGCAACTGATGATGACCTAGCGGTTTGATTAAATGTTCGCTTACTTTTGACGTAGCAAATAGCACAGATATTAGGGACGGGTTTTCCATATACTCCAGAAGTAGCAGGGCAAATTTGATCGAGGTGTTGGCTTAATTAAATATCGTGAATCTTTAATTAGTCATCAGTCAAAAGTCTTTATTTAACTTGAAAGCAAATTTATTTGTTAAAAATCAGCTTGCATTATAAATAAAATCTGCAAATGCATAAGTTCAAATCCACAACTTTTGTAGCTATGTAACTTCAGAAATACATTGTTATGACCACTAAAATTTACGCATTACATCTATTCTCACTGCATATATATGTTGTGTTTATTCTCATTAATACAGGAATGACCGCAAGTGTCACAAAACTCGGATGGCGCCGTACACTCACCGTCTTATTACTAGGTTGATAATTAGTCTGTGTACTAGCAACGGCAATAAAGGGGGATATTATCTACGCCCCCTCAACCGCCTCCCCTACAAGAAAAATATGCCTTTTTGCTAAGTCCTATAATATTGAATATTTTTGTTAACGATCGCGGTTTTTTCATTACTTTCACAAAATCGCGTTGTTGCCATCAAAAGTTATCAAAAATCACCATTAACATTAGATCATATGTTGCCTCGGATGCAGAACTGTTGAGGGTTGAGCAAGCATCAATTCTATAAATATTTCAGAACTTAGACATCATGAAAAAAAGATGGATAAATTTATCCGTCTTGAGTAGTGTTTCCAGTGTTTTCAGTCTCGGATGGAGTACAGACGAAGATTCAATTGCTTGTAGTTAACAGAAACATCTAGCCAATAGATTATTTTTGAAAAACAACGCTACCAAAGAATTGATGAAAATAGCCGTCCAGATACTCATGAAAGCAGTCGAGCGCTTCGACAAACACTTAGAGAGCAAAGGTGTAACAATTGAGCAAGAGCTACAAAGGCTCCGAGAAAATGGTCAAATTCTAGGTACAACTTCAACTGAACCGCGATCGCACCAAACAACTTCAATTAATTCTCGGTAAACTAAATTGCGGTCATAAGGTGTCATACCTTCCCAAAAATCAGGGTGCTGCATATACTGCAATAATTTCACCTTTTCAGAGGATTCAACAGCATCTAGCTTCTCGCTTTCCTGGATCTGGAATAATTGAGTTCGTTTTTTCTCAATCGCATCATATAAGTCTGGATCGTTCAATCGCTCTAACATTAGGATTGAGTCGTTGAGTTCTTGAATTTTGGGGTTATTTGGTTTTTCGGTAGGAACCAGATTTGCTATTTGCTGCGATCGCGCTATAAGTCCAATTTGTACTTGCTTTTCGGCTATATCTAATGTCAGCTTATAAGTTCTCGCATAAATAGCTTTGCAGCGTTCGTTTCGGTTTCTAGCATTGCGGCAAGTCAAAAATCGTCCCCACTCCCCCGCTTTGTTTTTGTAGTTAACCTTCTGTGACATTGCTCCACCGCAATTTCGGCATCGAGCGACACCGCTAAGAGGATTTTTCAATTTGTCACAGCTAACGCCTTTTTTACGAGTTTTATTGTCCTCAAAAATAGATTTGATCATCAGCCATTCCGAGTCGCTAATTAATGGTTGATGTATGCTATCAATGATTATTTGTGGTGTCTTATGTCCAAACGAAAGATATTGCAGTTTTCCCCTTAACTGCGCGTTGAGTAACCAACTTCTTATCCCAGTGGAGCTAGAAGGGGCTTTAAGGTGAATCTTCCCCCCGTAACTAGCTGGATGCAAATAAAATTGTTGCTTAAAATTTTCAAGAGTTTTACCTAAAGACTTGCATTCCAAAAACAGATCGACTAACTTCCTGGCAACTTGGAAATAAGTTAAGTCACTTTTCGGGTATAGAGATTGATTAGTAAGGATTGCACCATCAATTTTGATATATCCAAAAATTGGTTTATATGGCTCTTCGCGTTCTCGGTGTTTTGCATGTCCAGCGATAGAATGACTTCTTAATCTGTCTCGAACCTGCGCGGCTAATGCAGCTTTTACCCGTCCCGTAAATAATCCGTCAGGAGAAGTCAAATCCAAATCCCCATCCTCAAGGAACTTGATTTGCACCTCATGTTTCGCAAACAGTTCCCTTGCTTGTTCCCACTGCAAAGGACTGCGGGTTAAGCGGTCAAAGTTCGGGATAACAACTTGTTTTACACGGTCTGCTCTTACCAATTCAAGGACGGTACCAAATCCTTCGCGAGTATCGCTAACCCCTGTTTCAACGTCGAAATAAATTAAACTCTGCGGTATTCCATACTTAACTAAAGCATCAATGTATCGTTCGAGTGCATGACCATCTGTAAATTGCTGCTTGCTGCTGACCCGACAATACCCGACAATTAACCTGCTCACGACTAACACCAATCATCAACAACCTTAATCGTATCACGGCACCTATAAATCTAAATTAAAATCATGATTGTTCCGTGATTAGTCAGAAAAGCATTATATAGATTGGGATCTAGTAAATCTGCATCGGGTGTCGCCAATTCGGCACGCATGGCTACAGCCATCAATCCACCGATCAGATAAAAAATAAACGATGTCACCAAGTATTGAATACCAATTACCTTGTGGTCTACATTAAATGTGAAATAGTCATACCACTTCCATGCTTCGGGATGAGCATGAGCAGCCACTTCGGTTGTAGTTTGTGGATGTTCTAATTGAGTCATTCGATTTTGGATTTTAGATTTGAGATTTTGGATTGTCTTAAGGAGATGGGAGAAAAGGGTAGAATTAAAACCAACCCTCACTCTTAATTCTTAACCTTTAAGCTTTGACCTGTTCCTAAATTATTTCTGAATTTGAGCGAGAACTGCTGAGTTAATGCCAATATCCGAACTGTAGGGGGTAAGATATTCGGATGATGACAATTCTGCTGGGTTAACTGCAACCGTTCCGTTAGATTCTTGTTGTGCAATCCGGTTTTCTTGCAACCAGCTTTGATATTCGTCGGGAGTGTGAACGATTACTTTACTTCTCATTGCACCATGATAAGCACCGCACAATTCTGTGCAAACTACCGGATAGGTTCCTGGTTTGGTAGCGACAAATCGTAATTCGGTAGCCATTCCAGGGATTGCATCTTGCTTCAAACGGAATTGCGGTACCCAAAATGAGTGGATTACGTCTGTTGCTGCAATATTCAACTGTACGTCAGCACCAACCGGAACGTGTAATTCACCAGATGTGACGTTATCTTGTGGGTAACTAAAAATCCAAGCAAACTGCATTCCGGTAACATCTACGGTTACATCTGCTGCTTTATTTTGCTGTGCGGGTGAACCTTTGATGCCAATTTTTTGAGTGACCCCCGGTGCTGTATCTGCCGATATGGTCGGAGCTTCGCTAATACTGGCTGCGATGACGCTTCCACTATGGTCATGACGATCGGCTTCAACTATTGCAGGACTTGATGACGGGAATCCTCCCATTTGCTTATAAACATCTACGCTGTAAATACCTAAACCAAAGACTATCAAAGTCGGAATTGCAGTCCAAAATATTTCTAGCGGTACGTTACCTTCAATCGGTGGTCCGTCTGTATTATCGCCTTTACGTTGACGGAATTGAATCGCGAAAAATAAAATTGTTCCTTCTACGATTAAGAACAAAGCAATGGCGATCGCGAACATGACGTTAAAGAAGTTGTCTACTAAAGGTGCTTGTTCGGATGCTTGTACTGGTAATAGATTATGAGTTTGACTAACCCAAATACCTACAATTGTCACAAAAGCTCCAGCAACCAAAGTTAATAATGAAGCAGGGATTTGTTGCATAGCGATTTTTGGTGTAAAAGCTCGTGTAATGTATCGATGAATGCCGTTATGTAGAGATTTTTTAATTTACTTATTGCATTCATTTTACTTTTGAATACTTATAGTATTTTTGACAACTGAATAAATATAATTGTCCAATATATTAATCAGGCTATATGAATCGTTAATCTAAATTTGTTAAATCTAGATGATTTCAACTTTCTCCGTTTGTTCGCAGTGAACTTATTTGCCAGTCAGATATAAAGAGATTCCCCTAAGAATTATTGATTCACTGCTATTTACTAGTTACCCAACAACTACTAAAAACATTATTCACACCTAACTATCCAGTTCAGTATGGGTATAGCAATTTTTTGGACAAATTTTAGAACAAGATTCACAACCAATGCAGTTATCTGCTTGAGAAACAACCATTACTTTTTTCTCAATTTCATCGTCGTCTTCATCTTCTACAAATTCACCTTCTTCATTCATTGCCATTAAAGACAATACATTGTGTCCGCAGACTTTAAAGCATCTTCCACAGCCGATACATTTGTGTTTATCAACTTCTTGCACAAATTTCGGTGTCCACGTTTTACCACCTGCGGTCAAACCTGTTAGTACTGCCATAATTAAACCTGTTAGTAAAAGATCTGCTTACATCGCTTGTAGCTTTCTCTTTAATATTAAACCAAACTTAGCTATTTTTATATTGTCATAATCAAATAAGTTAAACCATAAATATTACTTTTAGGTTTAATTTTTTAAAGTATCCTTTTTGAGGATCGCTTAATTTTGTCTTATAATCTAACAATAATATAATTTGACTATTTATTGTTTACAAGCTCTACCCTATAATATTTTCAGCTATTTAACTTTTTCCCTTAACACATCATTACAAATGTATTTCTTATAAATATTAGTTCGTTTACTATCAACAACTAGAAACAAATATAACTTAAGATACGCAATCTGATATATCAAGGTAAATTCGATAAATGAGATTGTCTTTCAATTAATCACAAAAAATATCTAAAATCTTTTGGTTCACATATATACAAAATATATTTTTTTACTTTCGTCATTTCAATGAAAGTGGATAGATTACATTTGTCATACTTCTTAATAGTTAAATTAATTACAAGTAAACACATATTGTCAAGTTCAAATTTAACTTGAAGGCAAGCTTTATGGTATTTTTCTTTCCCGTCTATCTCAACTAGGTATTATGACCGCAATATACATTAACACTTAGATAATCTGGAAAAATACTATTAAATAAAATTCGACTTTATCAAAACAAAATATTATGAAAATTCTGTGAAGAATATGTTAAGATAGTAAATAGACCCAAATAATTTTGAATATAGCTTTGAACAAACCTTGAGATTATTAATAATTGATTTGTTCTTCGAGAACAATTTAATAACCTTACAAGTTCCAATATAAAAGGTACTTGTTAATCTTTTAGTAATAATAGAAAAACTAGTTCATAGCTCATTCCGAACAAAAACTTTTAATAACTTTATGAAAACTATAAGTAATGAAGTTTGAAATATAGGCTCTGGTTAATACTTGTAATTAACTTCCCTATTCTTAATCGGAAGTACATATATAGATGTGAGTCAGGATTGCGATCGGAAAACCTTTATTCCGATTGTGAAGTGTGGTAGTGAGCATATCTAAAAAAACACATCTAGGTAAGACTTGAGCCAAACGTCGCAAGAAGTTAAGTGGCAAATAGCCTTATGCCTTATACAATTTCTAACAACAGTTGCGCTGGATGTGATAAATGTCGTTTTCAGTGTCCAACAGGTGCTATCAAAATCGACAATGGTGAATATTGGATTGACCCTCATTTGTGTAACAACTGCGAGGGTTATTATTCCGAACCCCAATGCGTATCAGCTTGTCCGAGTAAATCCCCAATCCCACTACAGGTTAAAAAAGGCAGGTGCAAAATTGATGATAGAGAATTGACTAGTTCCGATTTATTTTTTAATGGTAAAAGTAATCCATTTGCGTCGGGTATTCCGATATGGGAAGCTTGTAATGTGTTGTCTCAACGGACATCTTTACCTTGGGAAATCGATGAAACCAATAGTGTGCGTTACAGCAAACGGATAAATCAAGGACGGGGAAACATTGCTTTTCAGATTAATTCTTCTTCTGAAGAATGTAAATTTGCAACAGATTTAGAAGCAGTAGAAGCTCTTGATATTCGTGCTGCTTGCGTACATTTGATTTTTGCTGCTTATGCGACTTTCTGTGAAAAACCTTGGGAGGAAGAATTTGTTATAGATGATAAGCAAATCGAGAAGTATTTAGGGTTAGAGAAACGCAAAGACTTGAACAAAACGACAAAATTGGCTTTGATGAAAAATTTAGTTTTGCAAGTTTGTTCATTAATAATTTCTATTGACTTGCCTCAACAGGGGCGTTTAGAGCCAATCTCTTTAGAAAAAAGTAAATTGTGGGAGTTATTAGGAATACAGCATCATTTCCAACAAGACGACTTAGGATGTAAATATCTGATTGGTTTAACATTTAGAGTTCAAGCTGGAACTTGGGCAAAGTATTTCTTAAATAAAGAGGCTTGTAAAGAACGAACAGCTTTTTATCAATATGGTAATTTACCTAAATCTTTGCTGACTACAGTTATGAGTATTTGGCAACAGCATGAAGGTGCAGCAAGGTTAATGATGTGGTTGATGTTCAAAGCAAAAATGGGCAAAGAACAACGAATTACCATACCTACGTTAATGCGTGTAGCTTATGGCGATCGCAAAGTTGCGATCGCTTGCAGACAGAGGGAAGAACGAAAACGGCTGCTGCGAACTTTTGAAAGCGATTTAGAAACTTTGTCACATTATGGAATGAAACCAATTTTCGATCCGGTGAGTTATCCACCACCCATTCAACCGTTGTGGGCTAAGTTAGCAGATATTCCCGAAGACCCAGACGAAGCCATCGAATTTTGGATTAACGATGGTGATGAAGGAAGAAGGTTAACAGATGTCAGCCCCCGTGGTAAATGGAAAATGCTGATGAATGCGCGAATTTTATGCTTTGAACTTGCACCGCAATGGGATCAGCCAAACCTAGCAGCGCGGAAAAAACAGCAGCAAACTACTAAGAAAAAAAGAAAGATTAAAACAGCAGGCAGTTTAGTGGGGGAACATATCCGTTTAGCAAGAAAAAATTTAAGTATTTCTCAAAGGGAACTAGCAAATCTCATGGGTAAAAGTCAAAGTTGGATTCGGGATATAGAAAATGGTCGTCTTAAAGTCAAAATCGAAGACCAGTCAGTTTTACGTAGATTGCTCAAGATAGCTTAGATATTCAGATTTTTTAGTGCATTTCACCCGGTTACGAAAGCGTAATCGGGTTTTTTAAAGTTTTATTTTTAATGGTTAATGATATTTTCAGCTTGCCTCCACTCAAAATCAAGAAACCGCCGGAGGAAGCAGAAGCTGTTTCCGTTTACCCGGATTCTTCCTCCGTTTTTTCACTAACAAATAAGCCGCAGGAGTAAAATAAAGTGCCAGTAGCGGAGAACCACCAATACCACCCGCGATCGCAATTGCTAAAGGCATCCAGAAGCTATTACCCTCGGTAATTAGCGGGATAAAACCGACCATTGTAGTGATAGTTGTAGTCAATACGTGACGGGTTGCTTTTACTACAACTTCCCGCACTGCTGCGACATCTCCTTGACGCGCTGCTTCATTTTCGTTAAAGGCTGACAAAATAATAATCGCACCGTTGATGGCAATCCCAATTAACCCCATTGTGCCGACAATTGCCATAAATCCAAATACCGAACCAAAAGCCCATAAGGCGAATAAAGCGTAACCAACAGATCCAACACCAACAACAAAAACAATACCTGTTTGTCGAAATGAACCGAGAGAAAGCACTAATGTAATTATCATTACTAATAGTAGCAATCCTACGGTTGACACAAGACCACCGACTGCATCACTACGTTCTGCTTGTTCGCCACCAAATTCGTATCTATATCCTGGAGGAAGCTTAAAGTTCTGTGTTTCAAGACGTTTCTGTAATTCTTGCAGAATCGTTGACGGTAAAACTCCAGCATTAATAAAAGCTTGCACGGTGTTGACCCGTTGTTCGTTACGTCTGGAGATTTTAGCTAATTGAGGTACTAGGTTAAAATTTCCTAGGGCTGATAAAGGACGCAGGTTTGGTTCGGAATTAGCACCTGGTTGATTGGGTTGATTGGGTTGATTGGGTTGCAAATTCAAAGAAGCAATTTGAGATAAGTCTCCTCGGTTCGCATTAGCAATTCGGACTCTTACAGGTAAATTTTCTGTAGCTTCAAGAATCGAACCACCGACAGCACCTTCCAAATAACTTTGTAACTGTTGGGCGATCGCGGTATTATCAAGTCCTGCTAACCGCGCTTGTTCTTCGTCTACAGTTAATCCCAATTTGGGCAGAGTTTCCGTTAAATCATCCCGTACATGAGTCACATTAGGTATCTGCGTTAGAATTTCCCTGACTTGAGCGCCCAATATTCGCAGTTGTTCGATGTCAGATCCATAAATTCGCAATTCTACCGGAGCTTGAAATGGTGGTCCTTGCTCTAATTGTTTAACTAAAATCCGTGCTTGGGGAAATGAAACATCTAACTCATTTTGCAAAGTCCGAATTAGTTGTGTAACACCTTTATCTGTATTTAGCTGTACCATTGCTTGGGCATAATAAGCAGCATTTTGTATCCCGCCAGTAAAATTGTAGTAGAACTTGGGCGCATTTTCCCCTACAAACCAATGAACTTCTTCTACCTGCGGATACTTGCGAATCAACTGACGAGCCAATAATACATCCGCACGAGTTTGAGCAATAGCAGTTTGAGCAGGAAACTCCACTTCAATTTGGAACTGATCGCGATCGAGGGAAGGAAAAAACTGTTCTGGTAGAGAACCTACATTCATAAAACCTACTACGGGCAGTACAAATGTCAAGACAATAGCAATTACAGGTTGCGCTGTAGTCCAATCCAAAGTTTTACGGTAAATTCGACCTAAGAAAGCTGAAGAAAAGCCACCATTCCACCAAGCATCTGGATTTTTCAGTTTTGATAATAAAGATTTACGCGATTTGCGGGTACTGCGAGAACTTTCTTTTTTGATTCCACTTTGACTTAGAAAACGCCCCGCAAGTGCGGCAATTACTGTTAAAGATATCGCTAAAGAAGAAACCAGCGACATAATTACACCCCAAGCAATAGAGCCAACGAATTCACCCGCTCCTCCCGGCAATAAACCGATTGGTAAAAAGGTAATCATAGTTGTCAAACTTGATGCTAGCAGAGGAACTGTTAAATAATTAACTGTTTTCACCACAGCATCTTTAGGTGTTAAACCTGCTTTCAATTCAACTTGAATCTCATCTACAACTATAATTGCGTTATCAATTAATAATCCCAAGGCAATAATTAACCCCGAAACTGACATTTGGTGAATGGGAATATTAAAAAGTTGTAACTCTCCAAATACCGCAAATACTGTTAATGGTAGTGCCGCACCGACGATAAGAGAAGAGCGCCAACCCATACCCACAAAAGTTACGCCAACTACAAGGATGCCGCTAAATATTAAGTTAGAGATTAGTTCTTCTAAGCGTGTTTCTACGTAGCTATTTTGGTCAAAAATTACTTCTAATTTAATGCCATTTGGCAACCGTGTCCGAAAATCATCTAATAAAGAATGAATTTTTTGCGCCCATAAATCAATTCGATTCCCAGATTCCATCAGCACTCCCAAAGCTACTCCTGGTTTACCACCAATCAAAGCCAAGTCCGCGACTGGTTGTCTGATACCTCTACTAACTCGCGCAATGTCTCCCAAGCGGGTAAACTGTCCGTTGGTAGTCGAAGAAATGGGGATTTTGCGAATTCGTTCAGTGGAATCAAGTTCACCTTCCACCTCAATCGCTAAAGTATTTTCAGGACTGCGGAGTTGTCCTGCGGTTGCTTTAGCATCACTTTGCTGGATTTGTTGCGATAATTGTTGAGCATTTAATCCTACTGCGGCTAAATCTGATGGATTAATTTCCACAGTTATTTCTTCTGAAGGAAAACCAAAGGTATCTACTTTCTCGGTTCCCCCTACCCCTCGCAGTTGAATATCAAGTTCTTCTGCAAACCGCCGTAAAATTGCATAATTAGGTTCGTCACTTTCCCAAACCAAAGATGCAATTACAGCATAAGCTCGCGTCTCCGCTTGATCTAAATCTGGTGCCAGCACTCCAGGTGGAAATTGCACCGTTGCAACTGCTAATCTATCCCGCACCCGCGTCCAAATTGGTTCAGCATCAATTACAGCATCCTTTAGTTCAATGGAAATTGCAGATAAACCAACCCTTGAATCGGATGTGACAGTTGTAATTTCTTCAACTTCAGATATTTCTGATTCGATAACTTCTGTTACTAGAGCTTCTACACGTTCGGCGCTAGCTCCAGGAAATATAGTTGTAATTACAGCAGTCCGCGCAACTTGTGTTGGGTCTTCCTGACGCGGTAAGGATTGATACGCTGATAAACCCCACACAAGTATTAATACCATACTTAGAATTAGCAAGCGGATATTACGGAAAAAGGGAAGAACCATAATTAAAAGTTAGGAGTTATGAATTTTCTACTCACCAATCGGACGCACTATTTGACCGGGAACTAAACGATGAATCCCGTCAGCAACAATCATGTCACCTGGTTGCAAGGTACCGCGTACTAAAACTCTGTCGCTTTCTTGATGCAATATTTCTATACTGCGTTGTTCGAGTACAAATGCGTCTTGATTCGTATTACTATTTTCTGTTTTCGGTTTCGTTAAAACGTAACTTGTCCAAAGTCCGCGCAATCCTTGAGTTAAGGCTTTATTGGGCAACCAAAAACCTTCTGTGGGAATTGTATCTGTCAGCTTTAATCTAACTGTTTGACCGGGATTTATTTGAGATATTGTTGAAGATTCTAGTTTTAATACAACTACTTGGGTGCGAGTACTGGGATTAACAACTGGCAAAATTGAAGCTACTCTTGCCGCAGTTGTTTGGTTATTAATCTCTACTGTTTGAGAACTACCAACTCGCAATTTATTTACAACTGTTGTGGGCATTCCAATTCTAGCTTCTGGGCTAATATTTTCCACCAAACGCACCACTGCTTGACCTGGATTAACTACCGTCCCTTCATCGATTTGGCGAGCAGATATTATACCTGAAAATGGTGCTTTTATTGTACTTTTAGCTATATTAATTTGTAAATCTGATATACTCGCTTCCAATTGTTTGACAACGGCTCTCTGGGCTGCTAACTGCTCAATCCGAGTTCCTGCTAATAGTTCATCTAAGCTACTTTGTGCTTGTTGCAAACGAGCATTTAAGGAATTTTCCCCAAAAGCTATTTCATCAAGTTGTTCTCGTGCGATCGCTCCTTCTCCATAAAGATATTTTCTTCTTTTAAGTTTGGTTTTCTGCAATTGCAACTGCTGTTTTGCGTCTTCAACTGCTGCACGAGCCGCTGTAATATCTTGCTGACGGGGACCTGCGGTAAACTCATCTAATCTAGCCTGTGCTTGAGCAAGTTGTGCTTCCAACTGCAATTTCTGCATCTGTAAGTTACTTACATCCAGCTTTGCAATCGATTGTCCCGATGTAATCCTGTCTCCTTCTTTAACAAAAACATCAACCAGCTTCCCACCCCGCTCAAATCCCAATTCACTCGTCCGAATTGCCGCAATTTCACCAGTATAAGTCCGCAATACTTGGTAAGATTTTACAGGTTCTGCTCGCAAAGTAGTTACAGGTATTGGACGAGCTACAGCAACTTTCTTGGTTTGAGGTTCCGTCTTGGTTAAATTGTTAGCACCAAACACTGTCCCTACTATCAGCATTAACCCAAGCACACCCAACATGGAATAGCGAAGTAACTTGGAATAATCTTTATGCTGATTCTCTAACTCTTGGGAATATTCTCCCTCATCAATTTCATCACCTGATATTTCGGAGTGCGGAGTAAACTCTGGGTTCATGGGTTTGTCTCCAGTAGGGGGAGCTTATGTAATAAAAAGTTTTCTTACATCTATGATTCAAACACACGTTTTAATTTTGGTCAATCATACGTTTGATATAAATGGACTTGTTTTATTGATTTCGTTTATAGCTATAATTGGATTTGATGCTGTAAAAGCACTGTTTCGTAGAATCTGAACGCGGATTTCATAAATAAACTAATTATAATTAAATTATCCAATCATTCAAACGTTTGATTAAAAGTTAATGAAAAATGTTGTAACAAACACCGATACAAAAGAACAAATACTAAATGTTGCCGAGCGACTATTTGCCGAAAAAGGCTTCGCTGGAACTACTTTACGCAATGTGATTCGGGAAGCAGGAGTTAATATTGCAGCGGTTCACTACCATTTTGGTTCCAAAGAAGAACTTTTCATTGCTGTTTTGCGAAGAGTGGCTAGACAATGTATCGAACTTCAACTTCAGCAACTGGCGAAATATGAAAATCTGCCGGAGCCACCATTAGTAGAGAATATTTTGCAAGCCTTTTTCGCTCCTCCATTGCGAGTGATTTCCCAGATGGGAGAAGCGGGAATGGTTCGCGCTCAATTTATGGGTCGCTGTCGTGGGGAACCTTTACCCATACAGGAACTTGCAAATAAAGAATTTGATGAAAGTACTCAGCGCTTTTTAGATATTCTGCAACGAGCGCTGCCTAATCAAACACGTTTGGAATTACAGTGGAAATTAGATTTAGCAGTTGCCATACTAGTCCGAACCTTAAACCAAGTTGGTCAAACGGGAAAGCTGATAGCGGGAAATTCTTCGGAGGAAGTTGAAATTGCGATCGCGCGTTTGGTGAAATTCGTCGCTCAAGGGATGAAGAATTATGATTGAAGGGAATAAATTTTGATAATATCAACATGATTATTTATTTTTTATCCGCTTTATAAACTTTTTATCCGTTATTATTGAATCTTTCAATCTCTAAGATTCGTTTACCAATCCATTCGCTGATTGTAGGGATGACGGCATTGCCAAGGAGTCTCCCTCTACGACCGTCCATCCGGGAGGAAACCCCATAAGCCTCTCCCATTCGATCCACGTCAAGTTTCTCGCCGCAAAGTATTGGTCGGTCTGAATGACCTCCTTGATGTCCTCCAGTTTGGGCACGTAACGTGGGGCAGACGCTTTTTGCCATAGTGTACCCGAAGCCACCGCGACGTTGTACCACAAGCGGATTGTCTCCGAGAGTGACTTGACGAAAACTGGATCTAACTTTCGTTTTGCTCGATTTTCTCGACGAAGTATCCCCAGACAATTCGCTGCTGTCAGTAAAGAAGTGATAGGCACGTTCGGATCTAAAACTTGCAACAAAGAATACTCGGTCTCGATTGTGAGGTAAACCCGCATGGACAGCGTTACACGATACCCATCCCCCCAAATACCCATTCTCTTCAAGCGTGTCGGCAACTGTCTCAAGAGCGCTTCCTTTTTCTGCGGACAATAAACCCGGCACATTTTCCATGACCAACCACGTTGGGTGAATTTCTTTAACCAACCCCATAAAGGTGAAGAATAGCCCACTTCGTTCTCCGGCAAGTCCTCTCCTATCTGTGTTTGCTGTACTGAGGTCTTGGCAAGGCCATCCTGCACACCATAAGTCAGAGGTAGGGATAGTTGATGAATTAAGGGTTTTGATGTCGTCATGCAAAGGTATGTGCGGCCAATGGCGCTTAAGAATCTGTTGACAAAAAGAATCTATTTCACATTGAAAGACAATGTTCATTCCTGCTCTTTCAAAGCCTAGATCGAAACCGCCAATGCCTGCAAAGAAAGAAGAAACGCGCATATAGACTTCACCATAGACCGTATTTGTCATGAATTATTATAGTTGATTCACTAATAAAAAACTATTAATAGACGATTTTCGTCTACAAAATACTTTTCTTCTAATTAACATTTTTTTTAATAAGTTTTGGGTGTTGCGGGTGGACAAAAAGCAAAATATTAGTGGCTCAAGAATTCGTCAGGTCAGATTAAAACATGATTTACAGCAAGTAGAATTAGCTGCTGCTCTGAATGTTGACTACGGAGTCAAGCTTGAACAATCTGATATTTCAGAAATTGAACGTCAAGTACGTTCACTAAAAGATTACGAGCTTGATGCAATATCAAGAGTATTAGACATTGATCCCATATGGCTGCTTCGGGGAGATAACTAATGGCTAAAGAACGAAAAAGTAGGGGAAGGCAAAAGTTCTTACCTCTTGTTGAAGTAAGCGAAAAAGAAGTTCCTTCCAATTTGAGACGTGAAGATTGGTTAGAAGAAGTCTGTCAAGGATTTGTATCTCCCTCTCAGGCAAATAAATCATACTACCGAGTGCTTCTAGAAAAGCTTTGGGCTATAGGACATGGTATTCCCGGTCCTTATGTAAGGGAGGATGAACTAAGAGAAGCGATTGAGCTTTTTAGAAAAAGTCGGCATACAGGAAACAAGCCTTACAAACCTTATGTAGATGTGTTTAGACGGTTGCGAGAATTGCAAGGGGAAGAAGGTATTACTGGAATTGGACGAGAAGGCAAAACATATCAACTCGTAAGTTTGTCTGTAAATGAAAAAAGAGTTCCACGAGTTAAGCTTTCTGAAAAGGATTGGCAAACAATTCTCGAAAGATACCATAACAGATGTCCGGTATGTAACCGAACTGAACCAGAAGTTAGATTTCAACAAGATCATAAAATTCCACGTATTAGAGGTGGAGGAAACGATTTAACCAATTGGCAACCTCTGTGTGATGAATGCAACAATTTTAAAAGTACATCGTGTCGTGGGTGTCAACTCGAATGTGAGAAATGTGCTTGGGCTTTTCCTGAACGTTTTGCCCCGCTGCGTTTATCTTCAGAAAATATTTCTAAGCTCAGACAATTTGCTGCTAAAGCTAAGTCAGACCCTCATGATTTACTCAACCAAATTGTCGATGACTTTTTTTAAACAGGTTCCCAAATTACAGAGTGATATCGCATTTTCACCTAAGTTACTTTAATTTTTAACTTTTTATACAAAGATGCTTAAGAGTTGCTTTAGTTATTGACTGCTTACTAAAATTCCTTGGTCGTTTTGTGCGTCCAATTCGGGGGTCTTCAATATCCACAAAGTAGTCTGCAATTGTTTCCTTTGGCTTCAGTTTCATTTTGAACGATTTCACACCCCATCCTGATTTTTTTTAGGCTATCACAAATTGGCGGAGCAGCAGTTCTCCCGGAGGGCGATTGCATGAACGCTGCACCACCACCTTTTAAATCTAGATGCGTTTGCCCTGTATAACTCCTTACTTCTCACTTTTAATTCTTTACTAATTTCTAATTCTTAATGCCCCATTCGCAATTCCTAATTACCAAAACTTTTTTCAAACGGAAAGAGTAAGATAGAATTGTTAAGGGATGTTTACAGAATGAGCATTTTTTTCCGAATTCTGTTATTACAACCTACACAAGTTCAAAATATAAAATCCGCAGTTCATCGGACGTACTTATGACGCTCCCAATCCGCAACGTCGCTATTATCGCTCACGTAGACCACGGCAAAACAACTCTCGTTGATTCCCTGCTCAAACAATCTGGCATTTTCCGTGAAGGGGAAGACGTTCCGGTTTGCGTCATGGATTCCAACGATTTGGAAAGAGAACGAGGTATCACGATTCTTTCCAAAAATACAGCCGTTCGCTACAAAGAAACTTTAATTAATATTGTTGATACCCCCGGACACGCTGACTTCGGTGGCGAAGTTGAACGGGTATTAGGTATGGTGGACGGTTGTGTCCTCATTGTGGATGCAAATGAAGGTCCCATGCCGCAAACACGCTTTGTGTTGAAAAAAGCTTTGGAAAAAGGATTGCGTCCCATTGTTGTAGTTAACAAAATCGACCGTCCCCGTGCAGACCCCCATGTCGCAGTTGATAAGGTATTAGATCTGTTCTTGGAATTAGGAGCAGATGATGACCAATGCGATTTCCCCTATTTATTCGCTTCTGGTTTAGCGGGTTTCGCTAAAAAAGAACTAGAAGATGAATCCAGCGATATGAAGCCTTTATTTGAGGCAATTTTACGTCACGTTCCACCCCCAGTCGGCGACCCCGAAAAGCCTTTACAATTACAGGTTACAACTTTAGATTATTCCGATTATCTGGGAAGAATTGTCATAGGTAGAATCCATAACGGTACCATCAACGCCGGACAGCAAGCGGCTTTGGTTAAGGAAGATGGTAAAATTGTCAAATCCAAAATTAGTAAGTTACTTGGTTTTGAAGGTTTAGCGCGAATTGAATTAGAACAATCATCTGCCGGTAATCTCGTTGCAGTTGCAGGTTTTGCCGATGCCAATATTGGAGAAACCATAACCTGTCCCAACGAACCCCAAGCGTTGCCACTTATTAAAGTGGACGAACCGACTTTACAAATGACCTTCTCGGTGAATGATTCGCCATTCTGCGGTCAGGAAGGGGATTTCGTAACTTCTCGACAAATAAGGGATCGTTTGATGCGCGAGTTGCAAACCAACGTAGCTTTGCGGGTTGAAGAAACCGATTCCCCCGATAGATTTGGAGTTTCCGGACGTGGTGAACTTCACTTGGGTATCTTAATTGAAACCATGCGTCGCGAAGGTTATGAATTTCAGGTATCCCAGCCACAGGTAATTTACCGTGAAGTCAAAGGACAACCTTGCGAACCTTACGAACTCTTGGTTTTAGACGTTCCCGAAGAAGCCGTTGGTGGCTGTATCGAGCGACTCGGACAGCGCAAAGGTGAAATGCAGGATATGCAAGTGGGTGGTGCAGGGCGATCGCAATTAGAATTCATCATTCCGGCTCGTGGTTTGATTGGTTTCCGAGGTGAGTTCATGCGTTTGACTCGCGGTGACGGCATCATGAACCACAGTTTCCTCGATTACCGTCCGATTATTGGCGAAATTTCTGCTCGTCGTAATGGTGTACTAATCTCTTTTGATGAAGGTGTTGCGACATTCTACGCTTTGAAAAATGCGGAAGATAGAGGTTCTTACTTTATTACTCCCGGTACCAAAGTTTATAAAGGGATGATTATTGGAGAAAATAATCGTCCTCAAGACTTGGAATTAAACGTTTGTAAAACCAAGCAGTTGACAAACCATCGGGCTGCTGGTGGTGATGAATTGGTTCAATTGCAAGCACCTACAGATATGAGTCTGGAAAGAGCTTTAGAATATATTGGACCAGACGAGTTGGTGGAAGTTACACCTGAATCAATTCGTTTACGGAAAATGTCGAAGAAATTTGCAAGACGGTAATTTAGGTTAAAGGTTAAAGGTCAAAGGTCAAAGGTCAAAGGTTAAAGGTCAAAGGTTAAAGGTTAAAGGTCAAAGGTCAAAGGTTTATCTTTCTTTCATCTTTGCTTTTACGATTAAATTAGTTTATTGTAGAACGGGTCGAATAGCCCGTTTTTTTATGGGCATTTTTTAGGATTCGATATTTTCTTAACCTTCAAGCGCTTTTAAATGAGCTTGTAAATCGGACATACTTGTAAAATCAAGCAAAGCTTCACCAAGATTTTCTAATTGTTCCAAAGGTAGAATTTCAAAGTAAAAAAGCAGCAATTGTTGATAGTTATTTCTTATTCCCAAGTTGCAACATCTCGAAATACTTGGGGAATATCTGTAGATTGAGGAAATTCTAACATTGTTTCCCTAAGACCTAAATATCCCGACTCGGTAAAAGACATCAACATCCTTGATAAAGCAAACCAAACCTCACTTTCATATTCCCAATCACTGTAACGTCTAGATTTCCCAGCAATGGATCGTAATGCCCAAAAATAACTGTTTCTCACCACAGAACCGGCTTTTTTATAGTCCGGAACATCTTCGTGGTTAATATATATGACATTGTTTTCAATTCTAGCTTTCATAATTTTATAAGGGAGAAGCAGTTAATAGTGATAAGTTATTTTATAAAATATAAAATATAAAACCTGAGTCAATTGCAGTCAACTCAGGTTAATTATAGAATTATTTAATAGTCGAAATCAAAATCAAACTTTAATCAGGTAGCTTAATTTTTGGGGAACCAGTTTCTTGAGAAACCCTTTCAATTTTAAAATCCTCAATATTGCTTTCAAACCGATTAAAAACAACTCTAATTTCATCATAACCGATCGCACTCGAAGCACCTTTAGGCTGATTACACTTCACCCGCATCAAAGTTTGAAAACCACCATAAGGTTCGTTAACATAAAAACTACGTTTACAACCAAACCCAATAAAACCTTCTAATGCTAACTGATTCAGCGCAGCAACACCCATGCGACTATCAATTAAAGATTTTATCTGATTTATCTCTTCTTGCTGATTCATTCTTCGCCATTTATCTTGTGGTGGTTTAGCAGCCTGAGATATAGATGGAGAAATAGTTTGTTTGGGTGCTGCGGATACTTGATTATTTACCAACCATAATAATGGACTTGCGATCGCAATAGATACAACAGCTAATTTTTTCATAGCGTGATTCATAGTATTTTTAGAACTGTTTTTTATTTTAAATTGTGTAATTAATAAAAATACAATCAACCCAGTTGATTTTTTAATCCTGAGTTGATACATATTTAGATTTTTGGAATTTAGAAAAATTATTTAACAACCTTCCACAGCAAAGAAATTATCAACTCTCTGCTCGTAGGGAATATCATGCCGAGCTAAAGTATATAAAGAACTCCAAGTTTGTTTTCCAACAATTCCATCAGCTTGTAGTCCTCTAGCTTTTTGAAAATCAATTACAGTTGCTTTAGTTTTCGCTCCAAAAAAGCCATCTACTTTCAAAGAGCCAAAATTTGCATATTCTAACATACCCTGTAGTTGCTCAACCTCAATACCTCTAGAACCTTCCTTTATGGTTTCTCGTTGCGACAACCACAGAGCTTGATCTAATTGCAAAATGGTTTCTGCATCAACAATTCCATTATGAGGAAGATGATTATAAGGCTGTTGAAACTTAATTACTGCTGCTTGTGTTTTCGCACCAAAAACACCATCTATTGTACCAACATTAAACTTTAGCTGAGTTAAAACTTCTTGTAATCTTGTGACTTTGAATCCAGTTGCGCCTTTTTCAAGAACAATAAAGCTAGTAGTCATGGTATTCTCCCGGTGTTGTATCTTTTTTGCTCCTATAACTACATACTCCCTTTGAGCGTTCCGGAAATTTACTTTGTTTATTTTAGTAATTATTTTTAGGTAAAATCTTCTCTACCGGATAAACTTCCAGCGCAATGGGGGATTCAAAATACCCTTACTATCATGATCTGAACGCACTTTAAATGAATAAGCTTGCGAATGATAATCGTAAGCATAAGCCCAATGTTGTTCGTAAACTCCAATATCAAGCCAATATTCACCACTTGATAAATCTAATCTGTCAAAATCAAGTTTTATTTTTCCTTTACCTTGAATTGTTGGTAGTAATAATCCCATGTCAATAGTATTTATATCAAGGCATTTTTGATTATTAGAAGTAGTAATAGTTGTACTAAAAATTGGCGAATCAATAGATTGATGTGATAAATATTCAATTAAGATACTTAAAGAATCACCACTATTTATTTTATTCTCCGGTAGCAAAATAACATTAGTGATTTCAACTTCCAAAGAACCAAAGCGGTTTTCATTCATTTGCAACTCTACCCCCGATGCAGTCATTTGGGATGGTTTGTTTGGGGTACGCTGCTGAGTTTGCGTTTGCATTTCGCTCACGTACTGCGAAGCTACTACTTTTGGTTCCCCATAGGCTAATATTTTACCTTGACGCAGCCATAACGCTTTATCACACAATTGCTGAACCTGTTCGGCATTATGAGAAATTAGTATAATTGCACAACCAGAAGCTTTTAATTCTTCAATTCGTTGCAAACACTTGGCTTGAAATGCTAAATCTCCCACCGAGAGAAACTCATCTACCAGCATGACATCCGGTTGAGTATGTACCGCAACTGAAAACGCTAAACGCATTTGCATTCCCGTACTATAAGTTCGTACCGGATTATCAATAAATTGTTCTAACTCCGCAAATTCTACAATTGCATCCAAACGTTTTGCTACTTCCCGACGGCTTAATCCTGCAACTACTCCGCTAACAAAAACATTTTCTCTTCCCGTCAAATCTGGACTGAAACCCGCGCCTAAATCAAGTAGCGCTCCGATTCTACCGTTAACCTTTACCTTTCCTTCGTTGGGATATCCGACTCCACCAACTAGCTGCAATAGCGTAGATTTACCAGCACCATTGTGACCGATAATGCCTAACATTTCTCCCGGAGATACAGTAAAACTAATATTGCGTAATGCCCAAAAACGGTCAACTGTACTTAAACCTCGAAAGCCAGACATCGCCGCTTCCATAATAGTTCGCGGTTTGCTATCGTGGTAGCGATTAAAACTTTTACCTAGATTTTCAACAACAATAGCATCCTGCATTTATATTTCCTCCACAAACCGGGCGCTTTGTCTTTTAAAGTAAAAATAACCCACTGGCAAAATTACTGATATCGATACAGCTAAAAGTAATAATGCTAACCAATTTGGCTGAGTTCCATTTATTAAAATATCCCGATATGCAGTCACAATATTTGCCATTGGATTAATTAGATAGAGTGACCGATAACTTTCTGGGACAGCAGTAATATCATAAAAAATTGGAGTTAAATAGAAAAAAAGTTGTATAAGTACACCTATAGTATGTTGGGTATCGCGGAAAGTCACGTTAAGGGCAGCAAGTAGATAAGAAATGGTCACTGTTAAGGCAAATTGAAGAGCCTGTAAAATCGGTAAAAACAAAATCAAAGGTGTTAATTGAATACCGTCAATTAATATAAAGATAATTAAAACCGGAAGTGCTAATATAAAATGAATTAAACCAGTAGTAACGGTAACTACAGGTAAAATAGGAGTCGGAAAGCCAGGTTGTCTGATGAGAGGACGACTATTAATAATTACTCCAGTTGCCTGAAATATAGAGCTTTGAAACCAATTCCACACCAGCAAACCAGTAAAAACAAATGAGGAGTAATGAGGAACATTTACTGGTAGAACTAATTGGAATACGAAAGCAAAAACCGCTAATTGTAAAAGCGGATTAATTAGAGTCCAAGCAATTCCTAAAACGGAACGTTTATAGAGTAATTTGATATCTCGATTTACCAACTCTCTCAGTAAATCATAAAGATAAAGTAAGCGCCAGCGGAAGCGATTTTGGATTAAAGACATTTAATTAATAGAAAGCTAATTTAACTGTAAAGACGTAGCAATGCTACATCTTTACAAACACCGACTACTTCACAACTAATTCTGATATTGTGGATTCTACCTGTATGACTTTATTTTGCCTTTGAGAAACCGGAACATAAGGATTGCTACGTCCTTCACGTTTAACGCGCCGATAAGATTGCCATAAAGACCAAGGACCCGCAAAGTTTCCAGCAATTTCTAGTAGAATCAAACCGATGGGATAATCATTCCAACCGCGTAGAATGTAGTAGATGCGCTTCAAATGCCATATTGGCATATCGATTATCAAAGTTGGCAAAACTCGGCGATCGCCATCTACAAGCAGAGTGGTGAGATTATAGGAGATTATGCCCTTGCTATAACCGTAAAGTTGGCGACGCAGTGCTTTCATGTCGCGACGGTGTTTGTGCCAAACCTGTGCTGTCGGTTCGTAAACTATGGTGTAACCTGCTTTTAAAACCTTATAGAAAACATAAATATCCTCTCCTACTCCAGAAGGCATACCAGGACCTAATGCTTCATTCATTAAACCAATTTCGGGATGTCTAAAGATACTAGTGCGGAAAGCTGCATTTGCAGTTGCACCAAGTTTCCAGGTTGGTACAGCACGAAACCAATCTCGCGTAAACCAGTTATTATCAGCTTCGCGTTCTTCAAAGCCACGTCCTAAACCTCCATCACCGTATTCTTCAAATAAACGTTGCGATCGCGTTTCTAATTCGATAGGCAGTGTATTCCCCGTAACCACCATCACGTCTTCTCTAGCGAAAGGAGCGACTAATTTTTCCAGCCAGTCGTGAGGTACCGTTACATCGTCATCGGTAGCTATGGCAATATCCCCCATACAAGCAAGAAAGCCTGCATTTCTAGCGTAAGCCAATCCCCGACGCTTTTCGTTGACTAAAACCACTCCCGGAAATTCTGCAACTACAGCCGGAGTTAAGCCAGAATCTGGATTGTTATCAACAACAACAATTTCAACTACTCGTTGTGTTTTTTGTGCAGCTAAGCTTTGCAAACATTTACGTAAATCATCCGGTCTATCTAATGTTGCTACTACTATAGAAACTGGTATATTTACAGGTAATTGAGCGGATTGTGCTATTAGTTTCCAACGTTTGTTTAATGCTGCTAATGCTTGATTTTTACTTTCATCTATTTTAATTAATTTGAAATTTAGTTGTTTAACAATTTCCTCAATCAAACGATTAGCGCTAATTACTTGCCGTTGGTTGCTGATATCGCAACTACCGATAGGGGACTTTTTCCAAGTCGCAAATACTCTGACGCGGGAATAGTCGGTAATATCAGTTAATGGTTCTATAGGTTCGGATAATTCCACTGTACGTACAGCAATAGGGTCTTGACGTTGAGATTTCTGTGTCCATAAATTGGAAAAATTATTTTTTGGTTTAATAGAAGGAATATCTCTATATTCTCGGATAATTTTCGCTGCATTTTTACGGGCTTTTGGATAAAGAGTTAAACCTTTTAAACTTCCCCAAAGTTCAGCCACAATTAAATCGCGGGGGAAAAGTGAGGGGAAAACAAAAGAAATTAATAAACGGCGGATATTCCAATAGCACATCCACCAAATACTTATCCACGTAAAAGAAAAAATTTGATCTAGATAAGATAAAGCACCGCAGAAAAAATATGCGTAAAGGCTTCCATTATTAGTAATTTGTTTACGTAAGCTTTCATAATCCCTACGATGTCGGTGACGTATTATCGCATTAGGTTCGTAAACTAATGCGTGTCCTTCTTTTATAACCCGGAAAAACATCTCCAAGTCACCAGCACCATTTGTTACCGTACCAACATCCAAAGCGGGGTCGAAATAACCAATTTCATCAAATACACAACGACGGTAAGCCATATTTGCACCCGTACCAAATTGTCCCGCACCTAATAATTGCCAAGGCATTTTGTAACCTTTAGATACCCGATACCATTTGCGTTCAAAGCCTTTACCAAAACCTCCGTACATCTCAAACAAAACTTGAGCTTCGGTTTCTAATTCTAATGGTACAACTAAGCCAGTTACCGCCATCACTTTAGAATTTTCAACAAATACTTTTGCTAAAGCTTTTACCCACCCGGAATCAACCACAACATCATCATCGGTGTAAGCAAGAATTTCTCCTTTAGCTTCAATAATTGCTCGGTTTCTTGCCCAATCCAAACCCGGACGAGGTTCGCAAACATAACGAATATCGGGATAATTTTCTACTAGTTTTTTAGTAGCATCATTACTAGGGGCATTATCAACAATTAAGATATCTAAATTAGGATAATCGAGTTGCTTTAGACCTGCTAAACATAAAGCTAAATCGGAAGTGCGGTCTCTCGTACATACCGCAACGGTTACTAAGGGTAAATTTTCTCGATTTTCTGACGTTGAAACATCAAATAAATCTTCTATTTTTAAGCTTTTTGCTGTTGATTGTACTGCTAACCCGTTTTCTAAAAGACGATTAATAATCGTTTCACTATGTTCTTCTAATATTAATTTACTTAAGCTTGTTGCCAGACACTTACCATTAGTAATAGGCGCTTTTATATAACCAATTGGCGAACTATGCCAGCGCACTAACGCTTGTACTTGCATATAGCCATCTAAACCTTCAATGTCTTGCAAAGGAAGACTCAATTCAACATCTACTACTTTGATTGGATACAACATAAATTCAAATCCTTTAATTACCTTTAGCTAATAAACTATGAAAAACTTTTCCGAATAAAAGCTTGAAATATATGCTGAATCGCCGTTTATATAAATTATCAATAGTAATATCTTCAGGTTTAGCAAATAATCCAAACAAACTTTTAATTGTTAGCGTATACAAACCAATACGAAAAACAGGTGTCACAAAATCTGCCTTTAATGCTTGGGACAACCAATATAAAGTCTTGCTATGATTGTCATAAATGCTGCTTTGACGCGCTAAATACATATAAAAACTACTTTTAGATAATTGATAAAGACCTTTGGGAATCTCTGAATGTTTTTGTTGAATTTGTTGTAACATCAAATCATGAGATTTCGCCATTTTTTTGTAGTCAGCAGACATCGTATTAGCAATCTTACGATAGCCAATAAAAAATTCCGGAACGACTTTAAATTGATAAAGTTCTGCAATTCGTAGATAAAAATCCCAATCTTCACAGCCTTGAGCATCTTGTGTTTTTAATTGAGTGTTATAACCACCTATGTTTTCTACACAACTACGTCTAATTAAAGTTGAACTAGCATTTCCTAAAAAGTTATGACATAGTAAAGTTTTAAAAACATCTCCCTCTATATTTGAAGCTCGGAAATCCCCGGTTAATTTATCTTCTTCATTAATATCCACCGACCAGGAATATACTAATCCTACAGATTGTTCCGCTTGTAAAAGACACTGCACCTGTTTTTCTAAGTTTTGTGGATACCAAATGTCATCTGCATCCAGAGGTGCAATAAATTCTCCAATTGAATTATTGATTCCTGTATTGCGAGCTGCTGCTACTCCCAAATTTTCTTGTTGTAATAAAGTTAATCGACTATCTTTTTGAGTAATTAATTGTACAATTTCTGCTGTTCTATCTTGAGAACCATCATCTATAACTAAAACTTCAATGTTTTGATAAGTTTGAGATAGCACTGATTCTAATGTTTTAGCTATAAAATGCTCTGCATTGTATGCAGGAATAATTACTGAAACTAAAGGAGTTGAATGACTCTGCTTGTCTGACTGATTTTTCTGTTTATTTATCGTTAATTTTTGCATTTTTATTTACTTTCCTATATCTATGATTGTTTAGCGCAAGTAACCCATCAGGAGTTACTTGATGCAAAGAATTAATTGATTTTAAATACCAAAAAACAACAAGTAATGGTAGAACGTATTTATCCCAAGGATATGCTTTCATCATCAAGCCGCAGTTAACTAATAGAATCCAAAAGGCAATATCAATACGAGAAAATCTAAGAGTCGCAATAAGTGCTAAAAAATAATATAAACTCAGCTTTAAAAAATCATTTGGGAAGAATTTTGCGACATTGGTTATTAATCCGTGGGTTTGTAAAGGTGGAAATATGATAAAAAGTATGAGTAAAGCAACAGCTAATAAACAATTTTTTAGTGTAAGTGGCTTTCCTATGGCAATATTCAGATGAAAGAGACTACGAGTATGAAATAAACATAATTCTGGAATCACAAAATACAAGCCTACACAAGCAAGAAAATACAGGCTACTCTCAGGTGCAACAGAAAATAAACTTTGCTGTACTGCTGGTGTATTTGTCCGAGCAAGTCCAGTTTGAGGAGCCATACCATTGAACAATAAAAACCAACCTAAAATGGATAATGAAGCAATTAATGGCATTAATAAACGAGTTGAGAATATATTACTTTTGCTACTGTTTTTACTTTGATTCGGCAATTGGTTGTTATTAATATACGTAGCGTCATTTTTACGTGAGATATTTACTTGATTTAAAACATTAAATAGTTCAAAAAGAATTATAGATACAGGAAAAACTAACATATATTGTCGGGATGCAATTGCTAAAACAAAAGCAATGCTACTAATAATATTTGAAGACCGAATATAAAAAACAAATCCTAATAAAGCAAAAAATATAGCTATGATATCAGTGTAAAAATAACTGCTCAATCGGAAGTAATAAGGACACAAAAATAAACCGCACACTGCAAGCGTTGAATATTTATATTTTCCATATTTAGAAAGTCCTATGATACAGGTTATCAAGAACGAAAGAATAAAGTTTAAAATTCTTCCAGCAAACATTCCACCTTTAAAAAAGCGTTCCAGATTCCCAAAAATGATAAATGGTAGCGGTGTATTAAGTTCTCCGTAATTTCTTAATAAATGTAAGTCAGGAATCAAGCTTTTACTAAAAAGTAAAGTTGTTTGCCAGTAATGTGGTTCATCTGACTTCGGCGTAAATTGAAGCCATTTGAAAGAAATAAATATGATTAAATAAATAATAATATTTGTTGACAAGAATATTATTTTATATCTTCTACTCTGAAACTTTGATATTTCCATTAGATAAAAAATGTGGAAAGTCGCTGTAAATTATTTATAGATACACCCTCAAATAGTTCTATTTCACCAAAAGGCGATCGCCATTCTCTTTGTGCTTGGTTGTAAACTCTTCATAATAAGATCTCTCCGTATTCACTTCCCACAAATCATGCTTCTCACCCAAAATATTTTTTGCGGCTAACAACCCTGTCAACATTGAATGGTCTTGGTTGTTATAACGATGCATCCCATTACGACCAGTGGTTTGCAGGTTTTCAAATGTTTGCAAGTAATCTTGAATTACCTTTAAATGTTGACGATATTCGTGGTCGTACACGGGATAAGCTTTAGGTTGACGAATCACTACTCCATCTTCTATTACCGCACCCTTCGCTAATCCCAAAGTATCTAACTCTGTTTTTGCTAAATCAATCAGTTCTGCTTCGGACATTTCCCATACAGAATCACCAGCATTACAAAAGTATTCCATTCCCAAACAAGTTTTACTGGAGTCTGGTACCATTTTTGGACTCCAATTCTTGAAGTTTTGTATCCGTCCCACTTTCACTTCAGGACTATGGATATAGATCCAATTGTCGGGAAACAGGTCGGGTGCATCGATAATCAGCGATACAATCAAGAAATCTCGATACTTTAACTGATTTGCAGCTTGCAATACTTCAATTGGTGGGGGTGGGTCGAGTCTGTTTACTAGTGTTGTTAAAGGCATACTTGAGATGAAGTTTTCTGCCTCAAACTGAACTAAATTACTATCACGCTGTGCAATAACTTTAGTTATCCGACGACTATTGTGTTCTAAACCGAGTATGCGAGTATTCAAGCACACCTTACCGTTACCAGCTTCTACTTTTTCTGCAAATCGTTGCCACATCATCCCCGGTCCCAACAGCGGATAATCAAATTCTTTAATTAATGTTTTTGTATCGTTGCTACCGAAGAAAGCATTAATCACTGCTTTTTTTACTGACAAACCTTTAATTCGCTGTGCAGCCCATTCTGCTTGAATTTGGTTGCAGGGAATCCCCCAAACCTTTTCAGTGTAGGTTTTGAAGAAAGTCTGGTAAAGCCTAACTCCAAAGCGATTTGTTACCCACTGTTCTAGATTTTCTTCCACGGGAAGCGGTTGCTGTTTGACTTTCAGATACGATAACAAAATCAACAAGCTTTCATATATACCAAGTTTTTCTAAGGTATCAAAAACGCTTAGAGGATACTGGAAAAACTTGCCTTGGTAGTAGATACGGGACAAACGCGGTGTCTTGATAAATTCATCTCCCAACACCTCATTCCATAACTGTTGAACTTCTGCAACCTTAGTAAAAAATCGATGTCCACCAATATCAAAGTAGTAACCTTTGTAGGTTTCAGTACGGGAAATTCCCCCTACTTTGTCTGCTTGTTCTAAAACAATTGGCTGAATACCATTTTTGACCAATTCGTAAGCAGCGGTTAATCCAGCAGGACCAGCCCCAATGACAAGAACAGAATGATTTTTCAATTGTATTATCTCTAGGTGTTTTTGATGGTATGAAGCACAAAATTGGTAGATTACACCTAGTATTAACTGAGTCAAAGAAGAGAACTAAAATTTTATTTACATCCGTATTTACAGCCTTGTACTTATTTTTTGTAAATTGTGCTTGTAGATTGAAGGAATAGCAAGCTTGGATTTAAATAACTCATGCAAAAAATATTTAACAGTGCCAAAAACAAATGCAAATCCACAATAAATGAAATAAAACCAATGCCAGGGAATTACACCTAACGCAAACCAAAAACCGCGCTTTTCATAAAAGAAGCGATAAACAGGTAGATTCAATTTTAATAGCAGGAGGCTAAGGATTAAACCTACTACAATAAATCCAGACCACCACCAAGCTGTAATTAAAGCACCTAATAAAATATAGACAAAAAGCGTACTCAAACGACTTCTAATATCCAAATTTAAGTCATTACTAAAATTGCGCGATCGCCAAATTAATTCCGTCCAAGGTATGGCACGATAAAATAATTCAGCTTTTAACAGAGAAACCACACCCCAATGCTTTAAATGCTTAACCTGTAAATCCTTACAAAGCTGAATTTTATATCCAGCAGCTTTCAAACGGGAACCTAATTCAATATCTTCTATACTTGGTCTGCGATAGCTTTCGTCAAACCCACCAATAGAAAGAAAAACTTCACGACGAATAGCCCCACAAGCACCCCAAAAAGTAAAAGCTTCCTCTTTAGCTGTCTGATGCGTGTAGTGGTGAAACAAGTTTTTATACTGCGATAAAAAATTGCTAGAACCTGGTTCATCGTCATAAGAACCAATTAAAGCCGTTAAGTCCCGTTGATTCTCAAAGGCTTTCAGAACTTTGCTAATTGTATCCGCACAAATAACTACATCAGCATCTACGAAGAAAAGAATATCACCTTTTGCTGCTCGCGCCCCGATATTTCTTGCTTTCCCTGGACCACCACATACAGGTATTTTGACAACTTTTGCACCAAATTCTTCAGCTACAAGCCACGAACCATCACTATCTCCATCAGCTACCACAATGATTTCAGTAAAAGGAGTTACTGCCTGAGTCAGACTAGATAAACAGCTACGAAAACTTATACCACCATTGTATACAGGGATAATTACTGAAACATTAAATTTAAGGTCGTCAGTCATTTTCCTCTTATTTGACGATCGGTATAATTCGCAATTAATGCATCGCGGATAAATCCGGGGGCTTCAACCAAGCAAAGTTTAAAAGTAATCTATCCATAAATAATGGTGCAAGTACCATTCACGGAATAATTGGTCAAAAAGTAGTACTTATACTGATTATTTTGATAATCTTAGGTAGTATTATTTGCCCACAGACATATTAGTAATAATACATTTATAAAAGTCTTTATCAGTAATTTTCGGTAGCTTCACGATATCTTTTTATAAAGCTGCTAATTATAAATTTTCTATAAAGCTGATGTTTTATACTGTTACAAGACTTACGCAATTAACATTTTTCCTAACTAATAAGCGATCGCGTGGATTTTGGATAAGGTTTTACTTATATAAGTATTAAAAACCAATGTAGAGACACAGTATTGTACTACGTCTCTACATTAGTTATATAAAATTAATATGCTAACAAAGAAAAGATAAATTACTGAAATTTATCAACAGCACTCTTGAAAGCGTTATTCAAATCATTCCAAGCATTTTCAAAGCCTACCTTCAAATCTTCCCAAGCATCTTCTGAAGCTTTGCCAATTTCATCCAACTTCGCTTGTGCTGCATCACGCTTGCTAGACAAATCTTCTATCATACTATTGTACTCAATTGCAGCATCAGCATTAGCTTCAGATGCTTGTGCTTTCATTTGGTCAATTTGAGCGTTGAATTTATCGAGTTGAGCTTTTACTTTCTGTTCGTAAGCTTGCTTTGTTTCCATGATTATCTCCTGATAAAAAGCGCTGAAATTTGAAAGGTTAACCGACTTATGCAAAAGTAGTATAGGAATTCTCAAATATGATTTCTATGTTTTGTTTATACAAACAAGGTGATTTACTTCAAAGTTCTACCTTAAGATTATCTACTTGATTACGCTATTTAAAATACAAATTCCAATTCTTGAGTAATATTCCATCGTTTATTTTCATGCTTCAGTAGGGTTAATTTCTTTGCATTAAACTCAAAATGCAACTCTCGGTTTTCAAATTCTACCCAAGCGGCTTTAAAATTTTCTCTTTTCAAATCTTTAAAAGCAACTGTCATGTGAGGAGTAAAACCGCGAGATTTACCAACCTTGTCAACGATCCCTAGATTGGTTTCTAAATACATGATTAAATCGGCTTGCAAATTGAGTAATTCTGGAGTTTTAACTACATCAATGTAGATAACGCGAGGAATAAATGCAGCATAACCATTAAGAGTGACTGGTATCGAATCTCTTCCCGTAACAAACTTGTGCAAACATTCCTCCAAGTCGGTTAATTTAGCCGTATCCCATTCAAAAGGAGGTTGTAGCGTAATGTGTGGTGGTGATTTTTGAGCGTGTTTGCTGTCATAGTTATCGGCAAAATATTGCTTAACCTCGTTAGCGTAATCTTGAATTGGCTGCGGTGGTAATAAAGCAATGAAATAAAGGCTCATTTTCAGTTACCAGTTGTAGGTTGGGTTAGACGCATCTGTGATATAGGTTTTTAATGCT
>NZ_JAYGHM010000003.1:209840-223321 GCF_034931125.1 Rivularia sp. UHCC 0363
AATATCTAAGGTTGGTGCTAACACCCGAACAATAAATTGTAGGTTGGGTTAGACGCATCTGTGATATAGGTTTTTAACGCCAAATCTATATAGCGTCGTAACCCAACATCTTTTCTTATAAGTAGATTGGGATTGAAAATTGTAATGCCCGACAAGGGAGTAGGAGTAAGGCTTTTAATCCAATTTACATTTTGTTACATAGTTCGGTGATGTTGGGTTACGACATCAGAAGAATCTTAATTCATGCAACCTGTTTTAATAATTTAACTGACATTATGCATAAATTTAAAAAATGAAAATATGTCCAGACAGATTGTACATATTTTTTTATCATACATGAAAACATTACTTTTTACACACTTGAAAATACGTTGCCTTAATGAGATGATTCTCGTTAATAATGATAATCACAGCAATAAGACCATCTTTTCTATATTTTTATAACAATTTACCCCGTAAATTGTGTATTTGGATGTCGAAGCATTGCGGTTGGTTAAGAGATTCACGAATTTGATACTAATATTAAACTAAAAAATAAGTATTTTGACTTAAAGGAAGTTATTTGTGAGATATTTATAGAGTGCACTAGCTGCTGAAATTTTTACGACATCCTGCCGATATTAGGTTAAGTCGGATTTGTTGAATTAAAGATAAGGTCGATTCGTAGTAATATCCCAAAAATAAAAGTATTTAATATCGCTAAAAAAAACATAAACCCGTATTTTCATTGAGAAAAACTCGACATTATATAATTTGCTTTTGTAAAAATTGCAGCAGCCGCTTTGATCGCGGTTGATGTTTTATATCAATTTAAACGGTACAGAAGAACAAATAATCTTAATAGCAAAGACTAAACTAAGGTGAATCCCTCGATAATTGAGGATACATCACACAAGGAATTAGAAGTAAATGCCGTGGTTTGTGAAGATAGAAGAAGGTAAAGTGGATAAATCGATTTTTGATAAATATGTTCCCGCTCACAAAGCTTATGTGGAAGAGTTAAAAGAGAAAGGACATCAAGCAAAAACGGGTTATTGGGCGCAATTCGGTGGTGGGATGTTGCTCTTTCAAGCCGCTTCGATGGATGAAGCAGAAGCGATTGTAGCCAGCGATCCTTTGGTTGAAAATAATTGTGTTACCTATAAGTTGTATGAATGGCGGCTTATAGTTGAATAGCTAAAAAACTCAAATTGCTCGTTACACATTTAAATAAATTAATGCTATGCTATTTATGGACTCGGACCTATGCAACTGCAACGCCCAAATCTTGTCAGGACCGGAAGGTAGCAGCAATACGGGATGCTTACAGTAGGCGTAGTCTCCGGGTCTGCCCTGTTTTTAGGAGTATCCCCGCGTAATGCCTGGTTTTGGAGATATTGTCAAAAAAGCTTTTTACCTTGGTGTTGGGTTAGCTTCTTATGCTAGCGAAAGAGCAGGTGGAACTTTATCCGAATTGCGATCGCAAGTCCAAAAACTGGCAGATGAAATGGTTGCAAAGGGTGAAATGACAACAGATGAAGCCCGTCGGTTTGTGGAAGATATGATGAATCAAGCCCAATCCGAAGCAAATAGCCCCAGCGGTGAAGCCACAACTCGCACGGAACCCCGTCGGATAAACATCATAGACGATGATGAGGAACCAACACCCAAAGATTCTCCACCTGAAGATGTTGATAAATTGCGCGACCAAGTTGTACGGATGCAGGAGGAACTGCGTCGGTTACAGCGCGATAAATAGTCAATAGATATTACAACATAATTCTTATAAAATATCTCTTGGGGTGAACATGATAGTATTTGAAACCATTTAGCATCAAGTATTGACTAAAATGCGTGCTGTAGAGCTAAGTTGTTGCGAATTTTTATTGCCACCCTCCAGTTAAAGCATTGAAATAAATGTCCTATGATTGAGAAAGTGAGGACTATTTTTTATGGATGAGTGGCAAAAAGATTTTTCGGACGCAGTAAAATCAGTATCGGATGAAGTGGAACGCTTCTTTATCGGAATGACAGAAGTTGTAGATACTTTTATAGAAATGACTGAAGAACTTAGCGAACAAGTTCAAAGCACGTTACTATCCGAAGTTGACCAGTATTTGCAAGATTTAGCAGAACCATTTTTGGAAGTTTACTGGGATTTTGAGGATGTTTTAGGAGATGATTTGAATGGTCATTTTCCTTACCCCGTCGAACCGACAGCGCAAAAAAACCCTGCTTGCATGGGTTGTCGTAATTATCATGGACAAGTTTACAGCGGTAATTTGTTAGTTTGCGGGATGCATCCTCATGGATGGGAAGATGAAAGCTGTCCTGATTGGGAAGAGGAGTAATCAGTTAGGAGTTAGGAGTTAGGAGTTAGGAGTTATTTGATTTCAGATTTTCTCCCTAATCTCTATTTAAGTTATTAATTATTGTTGATTATAAATGGCTGAGATAAATACAGAAGTTAAGTATGGCGAGCGCGAGATTACAGAAGGAAACCTGATTACTTTTCCGAATCCGCGTATAGGAAGAAAATATAATATCAATATTACGTTGCCGGAATTTACCTGTAAATGTCCGTTTTCTGGCTATCCCGACTTTGCCACGATTTATGTAACTTATGTACCTGATGAGAAGGTTGTTGAGTTGAAGGCAATCAAGCTTTACATTAATAGCTATAGGGATAGATATATTTCCCACGAAGAATCAGCCAATCAAATTTTAGATGATATCGTTGCAGCTTGCGACCCTTTAGAAATTACTGTCAAAGCTGACTTTACACCACGGGGTAATGTACATACCGTTATTGAAGTTTCTCATCAGAAGTGATTGGATTGAAATTCTAATTTTTTTAATTTCACCTTAAACGTCTCCTCCTCGTATTTAACGCTGTATAGAGAATTATTCAGTAAAACAGATGCGATCGTGCTGAATAACTTTCTGCTGACAAAATAAGAACAGCATTCCCTATCTATTGCCAAAATACAAACAATATAGACTAATACGGCATTTTGCCGTATACAATAGTAAGGTTTCTACTGTTTACATATTCTATGAGTAGCACTAACGTTCCAAAAACGACGGCTCGCTTAGAAGCTCGTGTTAATCCAGAAATAAAAGCTCTATGGCAAAAAGCCGCAGATTTACAGGGAGTAACTTTAACAGATTTTGTTATTGCTAGCGTTCAAACTGCTGCTTGTAAAGTTATCGAACAGCAACAAACATTAAAGCTAACTACAGAAGATGCAGAAGCTTTCATTGAGGCAATTTTAAACCCACCCCAGCCTTCAGATGCTTTGAAAGAAGCAACTTTACGTTACCAGCAAGTAATGAAGAATAATGCCATTAACGATTGAGTTGCTCGATAAAAAGAAGCATAACCGTTCAACATTTGTTTGTGGAAACGAAAGTTTGGATAATTATATACAAAAACAGGCATCCCAAGAACTTAAGAAAAAGGTTTCTACTGTTTTTGTGCTAATTGATTCTCCAAATAACGATATTATTGCTTACTATACACTTTCCTCGTATACAGTAGATATCGCTAGTTTAAATGAAGACTTTGCAAAAACTGTACCTCGCTATCCACTACTACCTGCAACTTTACTAGGTCGTCTTGCCGTTACTAAAGCATATCAGGGTAAAGGTATAGGCGAATTAATTTTGGTTGACGCTTTACAAAGAGTATTAGAAGCTACCACACAGATTGCATCTTTAGCCGTAGTAGTAGAAGCAATAGATGAAAATGCCGTTAGCTTTTACCAGAGATATGGTTTTCGGCAGTTCAAACAGTATCCCTTAAAACTTTATTTACCCACAAAATTAATTGTTGCAAATTTTTTAAAAACTTGTAACCGTACTGCTGGTTGTTTGGATATAGAGATTGACACAGCTTTTCATAAAGCTGATACACAGCAACACTTTCGTTCTTTAAAAACTCTTGTCAACCATATAAAAAAGCCAAAGGAGATTTTTGATCGCATTATCGAAATGATTCCCGAATCAGATCCAAAGTGGACAGAAGCATTATTTAAAACGACTGAATATCAATTACTGACATTATCAAATTACATCACACTTTTGGATAAAATCCCCGATGTTACCGATAACAACGGCGAAACAATAAAAGTTGGTACTCTTGTAGCTGTTAATTGTAAGGATGAACAAGATAGGGCTTACGAACATTATGGTGTTGTTATTCCCAGTCAGCAAGGTTTTAGAGTAGCTCACTTCTTTACGGGAGCAACAGTAAAAGCTCAAAATTCTCTTGTAGAAAAGGGATTTGGTTACGTTCATGAAGTAAACTACTCTGTAGACTGGATTGTCAAAGAATATTTACCCGATCATATTTCCTTTAATCAAGTCGAGCAACGTATTCAAGAATCGCGATCGCAGGAAACAAGAGTTTGGAATAAATTAAGGTATAACTGCCAACATTGGGCTACACATATGTTTGACAATAATCCAAGATGTCCTGATTTGGATAAGATAAAAGACGAAAGGAAGAAAGAGAAAGAAAAAACAGGAGTATATAGGTTTAAGGGTTCCGAATTAGAAACTCAAAATTAATTCAGAATTAACTAATTAGCAAAAAACAAATTGCCGAACATTTATTTAGAAAAATTCAACCAACTAAATACATCTTCAACAGTCAGTTGCCAATCTTTCAAAACATTTAACACGGGTAGAATATCTTGTTTTTCTTTAACTTCCGGTAATTGATTTGGTTGAAAAACTGTAATTGATTCATCCTCAGCATCAACAAAATAGCCTAATTTAGTCCCATTTTTTATGCAAAATGTAATTTTACGAATCACCTTGCTCGCAGATTGTTTTGGGGAGAGAATTTCAATTACCCAATCGGGAGCTATTTCAAATTTATTAGCAATCTGATTATTTTCATCTAGAGGAATTCTTTGCCATTCAAACACAGCTATATCTGGAACAATCGATTTCCCAGCAAAAGTACAGCGTAACTCACTCAGTGCTAATGCTAATTTTTGAGGTTCTCCTGCTTGATTGATCTTAGTAGATAAACAAGTTTGTAATCTGCTATGTTTTCCCTGTGGCATAGGTTTTTGGTAGATTCTCCCATCAATATATTCACTTGCTGGTTTTGTTTCTGGTAATTGTAAAAACTCTTCTAGGGTGAGTACTGATGTTGGCTGAATAGATAATGCCATAAGCTATAGTTCCAAAAAAAATAGTTTACTAATCCCCAAATCTACAAACTCGAAACCAAAGACTTGGTAGCTTCACCCTTCGATTGAGATACTTGCTCAAAAACCTCGATCATTTCCCCTTCAAAAGCCACTTGAGCGCGATTGGTTTTACCACCAATATACAAGTTACCTTCTTGCTGCAATACCCATACTTGGGAGTGAGAAAAGTAACTCATTACCACAGCCATCATTAATAAAGCAAAACCAGCGTAAACTACTGGTATACCTGGGTCAGCTTTAATTTGTAAGCCAGTAGAACCAACTACTTCCAAAATTTTCAAGGTAACGCCGTTTACTTCCGCCGACATTCCTTCACGTACAGTATTTATTAACTTACCTTGAGTATCGTAAATTAATACGGTTCCCTGTAAATCTTTAGCTAGTAAGGAAACTCCTTCACTCAAATCTGGCTTAGTCGGAATCCAAGTTCCCCAAAGTCTTCCTTTCCCTCCCGTATCAAGCTGAGCCATCGGAAGTTTAAAAATCGGACTTTTGTTGACTCGAACCTTTACCGCTGCAATTCCCCAATCGGTTTGATAAAGGGTAACTCCTTTGTGTCGTAAGGGATGGTTAACGTAAATCGTGTCTTTGTCTACTTCTTTGCCTTCTCGATCTAATACCGACATATCCGAATAAAATTGGTCGATACCACCGCTTGATGTATAGTCAATCCAGAAGCGATTTACTTTCACAGACCAATCTTTCGTCACTTGTGGTGCTGCCCAAGGTCCTGCATCTATGATATTTTTAATTTGGAATGTTTCACCGCTAGCAACCATTTCTTGAGCCATGAATCCCGTCATTGCACCCAAAATTGAGCCAAGTAGAATAACTACGATACCGATGTGAACTATTATCGGACCAATTCTACCGATGATTCCCTTACGAGCGTAAAGTTTGTTTGCATCTTGTTGAAATACTTTGTAGCGGCGCTTTTGCAGAATTTCGGTAAGATTTTGAATAGAGGTAAAATTGTCTTTATCTACATCAAATTCCGCACTCAACGCTAACTTTTGAAACTTTTGAGGTTTGTCGTAGAATTTCCACCGACGTGCAGCTTTGAGCGCTGGAAGTTGTCGGGTAAAAGTACAAGCGATTAAACTAGTGCCGAAAAATATTAGTAAAGCTAGAAACCACCAGGTACGGTAAACGTGGTCTAAACCCAGAATTATCACCACTTTCCAGGTCAAAAAGCCGAATAAAGCCGGATTCTCGGGGTAATTTTCTTGATAGAAAGCGATAGATTGTCCTTGTTCAATCACCGTACCAGTGATGCTGAAGATGGCGATCGCTAACAGCAGAATTATTGCTAACCTTAAATCTGTAAGTACTGGTAGAAACTCTTTGCGGATAAAGTTTGTAAATGCTGTTAACGGTGTTTGTGAAGATTCTTCTAAAGTCATTTAATTTTGGATTTTGAATTTTAGATTTTGGATTAACTTTATATCTAAGAGGATAAAATAATTTATTAGTAGGGTGTGTTACGACTTTTTGAGATTCGATAGGAAAAAGAACAGGTGAAAATTTGCCGTAATGCACCAACAACCCTTGGTGCGTTAGATGTATTAAGATTATATGTTTTAACAGAATATAGTCGTGCATCTAAGACACCCTACAAGAACTTTATTTTTTATTTATGAACAATTGTGATTTCGCATTATTTGAGACATAGCAGTGCGTAGCTTTCTACAAGGGAATCCGAGAAATCAATGAAAATACGCCAAATCCAACTAATAACGCTCCACTAACGGGATTAACCCAACCAGAAAAGCGACGTATTTCGATTATCTTTTTAATTGAAGCAGTAAAAGTACCTGCCAAAATCAACGGTGTAACATAACCTGCGGTATAGGATAGCAGCAAAGCCGCACCTAATACTAAATCTTTAGTAGTGGCAACCCATCCCAGTAAACTTGCTAAAACCGGGGTACTGCAAGGAGAAGCTACCAAACCAAAACTTAAACCTATACAATATGCTCTCACGCTGTGGGGTAATTCTTGAGAAATCCATTCGGTACCACCCCAAGAAGGAAGCTGTAATGGTAAAGCTTCGAGTAGATTTAATCCCATCAAAATTGCAATGATGCTGACAATAATCGGTAAACCGATACCAATTTGACCGTAGACTTTTCCTACCGTTGCTGCTATAATACCAAGCCCTGCCAAAGTAGTTGCCAATCCCAAAGCAAACCAAGTCGATTGTATGACTGCGCTTAAGCGACTTTTCGTTTCATAACCGCCGATATAACCAATAGTAATAGGCAGCATCGAAAGCATACAGGGAGTGAGGCTAGTAAGTAACCCAGCCAGAAAAATGATGCCGATACTTAGTAAACTGAGGTGAGTTAATTGGTTAGAAACCAGCGTATTCGCGAATTGTTCTAGTTGGTAAAGTTGAGTTTGCAGGTCCAGCATGAGGTAGATAAAACAGGGAATGCTTGCGCTGCTCGAATTTTAACGCAACGGCGAATCAGTTACCAGTTAACTCGTTCCGAGTCTGTGGGATACACAAAGAACGTAGTGGTCTATTTACGCACACGCTCGTTACAACCAGCGAGCTAAAAGCAACCAGCGAGCTAAAAGCAACCAGCGAGCTAAAAGCAACCAGCGAGCGGGACGCTCGCACTACGCAAACCCCTCATAACTTATGTGGCCAAGTGGTAAGTAGTCCACCACATTAATTTTGATGGATAACGCGCTCGTAGTGCGAGCTTCTAGCTCGCTCGTGACCAATAGCTTAGTGCGACGCTGCGCGAATCTGCTGTCTTCCGCACACGCTCGTTACAACCAGCTGGCTAAAAGCAACCAGCGAGCTAAAAGCAACCAGCGAGCTAAAAGCAACCAGCTGGCTAAAAGCAACCAGCGAGCTAAAAGCAACCAGCTGGCTAAAAGCAACCAGCGAGCGGGACGCTCGCACTACGAATTTATTACTCATCAGAACTAATGAAATGGACTACTAAGCTGATGTGCAGCTAAATTGTATAAAACGAAAATATCAAATTTTTGTAGTGCGGGCATCTTGCCCGCTAGTCAAATACAAATTAAATGCGTAACAGCTTAGTATTACTCCACCATATTAATTTTGAGGGGCAATTGGAAATATCTAAAATCCTCTTCTCCCCCTGCTTCCTCCGCTCCCTCTGCCTGTCCTCACCCCGCATAATTAATGTGGTCTAGTAGTAGTTTTGTATTAACTGTACCTTGACTTGTCGGCTGAATAGCTGCATCCTCAAAAAACCATACAGCAAGTAATTCACATACTTTTTTCTCAATCAGCAGCTAATTTTCAGACTTTTGCAACATAATAATGTACTTTACCTTTCTTCATCCTTCATAATAAAAGAAATGGCTGATTATTTATCTTCACCCTCCCAATCGCGAGCATAAACAAATATTTGGCTAAAGATTCGACTAAATATTTAAACTAGGGGTGAATGCAAAAAAAAAGTTTATATGGGGAGAATTACTGATTCATGGCATTAATGGAAACTCGCACCGAACCGATGGTGCTGAACATGGGACCGCACCATCCTTCGATGCACGGGGTTTTACGTCTAATCATGACCTTGGACGGGGAAGACGTAGTTGATTGCGAACCTGTTATCGGCTACCTGCACCGGGGAATGGAAAAAATCGCCGAGAATCGTACTAATATCATGTACGTTCCCTACGTGAGTCGATGGGATTACGCAGCGGGAATGTTCAACGAAGCCGTTACTGTGAACGCACCGGAAAAGTTAGCGGATATCGAAGTTCCTAAACGCGCTAGCTACATCCGCGTCATCATGCTGGAATTGAACCGCATTGCCAACCACTTATTATGGTGGGGCCCATTCATGGCTGATGTCGGCGCACAAACTCCCTTTTTCTACCAGTTTCGCGAACGTGAGATGATTTACGATTTATGGGAAGCCGCTACAGGTTATCGCATGGTCAACAACAACTACTTCCGCATCGGTGGTGTAGCGGTTGATTTACCCTACGGTTGGGTAGATAAATGTATGGAATTTTGCGAATACTTTTTACCCAAAGTAGACGAATACGAGCGTTTAGTTACCAACAACCCCATTTTCCGCCGTCGTGTAGAAGGAATTGGCGTAATTACTCGCGAACAAGCGATAAATTGGGGACTATCAGGTCCGATGTTACGCGCTTCTGGGGTCAAATGGGACTTACGCAAAGTTGACCACTACGAATGTTACGACGACTTCGACTGGGATGTGCAGTGGGAAACCGCTGGAGACTGTTTCGCCCGCTATGTGGTAAGAATGGCGGAAATGCGCGAATCGGTCAAAATCCTCAAGCAAGCTCTTAAAGGACTTCCTGGTGGACCTTACGAAAACCTGGAAGCCAAGCGAATGCAGGAAGGTAAAAAGTCCAAGTGGAACGACTTTGAATATCAATATATTGCGAAAAAAGTTGCTCCTACCTTTAAGATTCCTCAAGGTGAAATCTATTCCCGTGTGGAAAGCGGTAAAGGTGAATTAGGAATTTACTTAGTTGGTGATAATAACGTCTTCCCTTGGCGTTGGAAAATTCGTCCAGCAGACTTCAATAATCTACAAATTTTACCCGAATTATTGAAAGGTGTAAAAGTCGCCGATATCGTGGTGATATTGGGTAGTATTGACGTAATTATGGGTTCCGTTGACAGATAAACTTAATTTTAGATTTTGGATTTTGACTTGTGTATAACAGTTCAAAATTTAAAATCTTTTTTTGATTTTCTTAAGGAATCGGCATTAGGTGTTGAGAAATGAGGGAGAGGGGGTAGTGGAAGTAAATAATTATTAATTCCTAACCTTTGACGGATAAACTCAATTTTAGATTTTGGATTTTGGATTGTGTATAACAGTTCAAAATTTAAAATCTTTTTTTAATTTTCTTAGGGAATCGGCATTAGGTGTTAAGAAATGAGGGAGAGGGGGTAGAGGAAGCAAATAATTATTAATTCCTAACCTTTAACCTTTAACCTTTAACCTTTGACCTTTAACCTCAATTATGTCGTTATCTCTAATTATATTTTTACTTTTTTTTCCTGCTTGTCTGGGAATATTAGGACAAGTTATTTGGAATACGGAATTAACCTATCAGTTCTTAGCTGTGGGAATATTTTTATTTTCTATAGAACAAGCTAATATGGCAAATCAAGATTTACAACTTGTTGCGAATGCCAAAGCTTTAGTTAAAGATGTTCGTTTAGATATTTTTCAAAAGATTACTATTATCACAATTATTATAGAATTGTTCGGATTTTATTTATCTTCAATAGATTTAGGATGGGGTTCTATTATTATTTTAAGCAGCTTAATTTGGTTTAATTTATTTGCTAACATAAAAATTGATCGGGCAAAAAGTATAATTCAAACTTGGAATGTTCGCGAACGTTTACCAGTTTTGATTGCTGATGTAGTTGGATTGATTTTAACTAGTCTGTGGATGCTAAAAATTGCCGATTATTGGATATCTTGGGGACTTTTTACAATGGCTATAGTTTACTGTAATATTAAATTGTTTTTATTTTTTAAATCTTTTAATTATGCTGGAGAAATATAATAATTTATTATAAAAAGCTGAAAAACTCGTTCCCAGACAGAACCTTGTAACGAGAAATCATGAGAAATAATATAACAGGAATGGCCGCAATTGTTACAAGACCGAGGGAACGGTGCGTGACACAAAACCATTATATTGCGTTAGAAATCAAGCGAAGTGTCACAGCACCCTAGGACCAAAATATGCCAGTTGCGTAAGTCCTATATAATTAAAAATATGGAATCCAACCCCGAACTAACCCAAGAAATCACTAACCGTATCGTCGCAAGTCCTCAGCAGCGGGTCACTTTCGCCGAATATATGGACTTAGCGCTATATCACCCAGAATACGGTTATTATTCCCAACACGCGGAAAAATTAGGGAAAGAAGGCGATTTTTTCACCTCCGTACATCTTGGCGCTGATTTTGGTGAAATGTTGGCAATTCAATTTATGCAAATGTGGGAAATATTGGGAAAACCAGTACCGTTTTCATTAATAGAAATGGGTGCGGGACAAGGGCATTTAGCCGCAGATATTCTTAACTATATTAAACAAAAATATCCCGATTTTTTCAAAGCATTAAAATATGCAATTGTGGAAAAATCACCTGGTTTAAAAGAGCTTCAACAGCAGCGATTAAAACCTTTTAAAATTAGCTGGTGCGAATTAGAAGAAATCCCAAATGATTCTGTCACCGGATGCTTTTTCTCCAATGAATTAGTAGACGCTTTCCCCGTTCATCAATTTATCTTAGAAAACGGAGAATTTCGGGAAATTTATGTGACAAGGGGACAAGGGGAGTTATTTACGGAGATTACAGACAAACCTTCCACAGAGGAACTTATAAACTATTTAAAATTGTTAGAAATTGACATTGATAAATATCCTGATGGATATCGTAGTGAAATTAATTTAGCCGCTTTGGAATGGTTAGGTGTAGTAGAAAACCGTTTGCAGCGCGGCTATGTGTTAACAATTGATTATGGCTATACTCAAAACCGTTACTATAATCCCAGACGCGATCGCGGAACTTTACAGTGCTACAGTCAACACCATCGTCATAACAACCCGTATATTAACATTGGGCTACAAGATATTACCGCCCACGTTGATTTTACAGCTTTAGAAAAAAATGGCGATCGCCGTGGTTTCCACAAAGTGGGTTTAACCCAACAAGGATTGTTTCTGATGGCTTTGGGATTAGGTGAACGTGTAGCGACTCTATCGGAGTCAAAACAACCTTTATCTACTTTACTCCAGCGGCGCGACTCACTACACCAACTCTTAGATCCATTAGGACTTGGTGGTTTCCACGTTTTAGTTCAAGCTAAAGGATTAAACTCAGCAGAAATATCTCAACCGCTTCAAGGTTTTATTCAACCACAATAAGCCTGAGTAAGTGTAAATCTAAAAAAATAAAAAATTATTCATCTTATAAACGCGATCGCTGTTTTACTATGGCAGTAATTGCAGTGGTATAAAAACAAAAAAAGGTAATAATTATGTCTACTCACGACTTATTAATGTTAATTGGATTACTGACTCCCGGAATTTTACTTTCAGTAATAATAATGGTGACATTCGCCGCAGGGGGTTAACAATGTAGAGACGTAGCATTGCTACGTCTCTGATTGAGCATTGCTATTTTTAAAACATATATATAAGAAGGAATTAAAACATGAAGGTCGCATTTCTGGGTACTGGATTAATGGGACAACCAATGGCACAAAGGTTGTTAGAAAAAGATGTGGAGTTAATTGCTTACAATCGTACCCCAGAAAAGTTAGAACATTTGAAAGCAGCAGGTGCGGAAATTGCCGAACATCCCCATCAAGCAATTGCAGCTGCGGATTATGTAATCCTCATGCTTACTAACACAGCAGCTATTTATACCGTCTTACTTTCCGATATGTCTTCCCGAAGCGTTTCAGGAAAACAAGTTATTCAAATGGGGACAATTACTCCTACAGAAAGTAGAGAAATTAGAGATGCAGTAGTTGCTGCTGGTGGAGACTATATCGAAGCACCAGTACTTGGCAGCATCCCCGAAGCTAAAGATGGTAAACTAATTGTCATGGTGGGCGCACAAAAGGATCAATACAAACACAGCTTGGAATTATTGAAGCATTTTGGTCCCGAACCCATATTAGTAGGCTCCGTAGGCAGTGCAGCGGCATTAAAACTAGCCCTAAATCAATTAATTGCATCCTTAACTTCTGCCTTTGGTCTTAGTCTTGCATTTATCCAAACTCAGGGTCTAAATCCCGACGTTTTTATGAAGATTTTGCGTGAAAGTGCGGTTTACGCGCCCACGTTTGATAAAAAATTACAGCGCATGGTAGACGGAAATTACACCAATCCCAACTTCCCCCTGAAGCACTTAGTTAAAGACACAGACTACTTTATTGAAGAAGCCAAAGAAGCCGGTTTAAACGTCAGCAGCATTCAAGGTGTGCAAAAAGTTCTCGATATGGCGATGAAAATGGCAATGCAAAACCAAGATTACTCATCGTTATTTGCAGCCATTAAAGCTGGAGAACATGGAGAAGGATAAATGGGGATTGGGTGATGGGGTGATGGGGGGACAAGTTCGTAGGTTGGGTTGAGGAACGTTCACCGCTAGGTGTGCCGGAGGCACAACCCAACATAATCTAGAAAACTAAACTAAATAATTCAATTAAAATAAACACTCAACAAAACAACGCGCTTCATTCAAAAATGTATGTTGGGTAATTTGAT